>JAKBRJ010000002.1 GCA_021834785.1 Microcaldota archaeon | reverse complement strand
ACGTCCTTTGTGCTGCCGAAGACGCTGGCCCCCCTCTTCAGAAGCCCAGCTACCTCGTTGACGTTGCCCGACCCTATAGCGGCGAATAGCTGCTCGTTGAGGCTGCTCATCTTACCAATAGTAGTTATGGATTGGAAGATACTTAAAAGTTGGCTCCATTCTAGCACCCCAAACCATAAGCCTTAATCTTCTATGACGTTCATTCGAACACTTAATCTTCAAGCCGTAGGTATATAAGCGGCCAGTGTTTGGATTCTAGTGTGATTTAAACTTCTTCTTCGCTCTTCTTCTAATCTTTTGTAAGTGATATTTCAGCATTAGTAAACGCAATATTATTACTGCGGTGATTGCCGCAGTTGCTATTATTAGTGCGGTGCTGCTTTCCAGCGCCATTGGCCCTTGTGCGACGATAGTTGGAACTGTTGTAGTATTAACGCTGATGGTTGTTGTAATTGTTGTTGGTACGATTTTCTGAAATATCCCTACAATAGGATCCTTCGGCACCGTAAACAGTACGGTGCACGCAGTGGTGTTTACCTCAAATGGCGTTATCATACCCCATGTGCCATTAGTGAATTCGAAAGGCCGTATGCGCGATGAGTATACGCCGCAAGGATATTGTTCTATTACATTCACTGTGACGTTTGCAGAAGTAGACACGCTTATGTTAAACGCACTTATTAGTGTGTAATTCGCAACTGGTTGTATAGGCACAGAAGTTGCGTTAGCCACATTCGCGACCATATGCACAGGTGTTTTCGATAATGTTGTCAATACAAATGTTGTTTTCATGTTCTGGAAATTAATTGATACCGGGGCTAGCGAAGACACAAGGACATTTGAAGTTATTGATCTGCCCGATGGCAGCAGGGGTATGGTAGTTGTTGATTGTATGGTTGTTGTAGAGGTAGTTGTCGTATTAATTTTTGTCGGAGCAGATAAAGAATATATGGCCTCTAAGTTGGGCGTGTATGTCGTGTAGTATTTGCCGCATGGAATTCCTAATCCTAAGCCGTATACGTCATTCCGGTAGGTGTACATACTGGTGCTTATTGAGACATTGCATGCCCAGCTAACGTTCAGGTAAGGCGTGGGTAGCGATAAGGTAACCGGCAATTGGTTTTGGTAATAAGAGGTATCGCCGCTACTCGCATATATCGTATAAACGCCATATGCAGAAGTGAGCGCCGAGTTTATATTGTCAGAAAGCGTGAAGGTATATTTCGAAGGCCCGCCTCCTGAATGCTGTGGAACCGCATTTATAATTATCGTGTCTGCAACAGAATTGAAAGTAACAGGTGTACTTTCGCTGTCTACTGCATTGACTGTAAATGTGACATTGCCTCCAGATGTGATTGAAGTATTCAATTGAAGCGAATTAAAGGTTATTGTATTTGGCTCTGCGCTTCCTGCATTCAGTACAATTGTATTATAAGTAGTTCCAGGAATTGCATTGGCGCCGTTTATCTTGATTGGTATGGAGTTGCTGACTAGCACTAAATTCGCAGTAATCGGCAATGTGCCTCCATTAATTATCACATTGTAAGTAACATACTGCCCTGAATTAATAGCTGTGTTGCTTGGAGTAAGCGAAGTTGCTGTAGGCACAGGGTTGACAGTCAATGAAGAAGATGCTGTTTCTGTGATTGGAGATGTGGCGCTGTCATTCACAGAAGCAGTTATGGTTGTTGCACAGCTGCCTGTCAGCGCGCTGTTGGCAGTGAACACAATCGTGTTTGCGCCATCATCACTTAAGGCATTTGACGTTGAACTTAGGGAGCCGCAGATTGAATTGGAAGTTGTGTATGACAATGCAAATGAAGGAGTGCCTCCAGATACAGTTGCGGTAAGAGGCAGCTGCTGTTTTGCATCGAGAGTGTTGCTTGAAGGTGAAAGTGAAATTGCAAGAGCAGGGTTGAAGGTTATTGTATTGGATAAGGAGTTGAAAGTAACGGGTGTACTTGCGCTGTCTGTTGCAATGACATTGAATGTGTATGAACCAGTTGCTGAGATGCTGTTGAAGCTTGGGAATGCTATGGTGCCATCAGATTGGCCTGTAAGGCTCTCTACAACATTGCCTGCTGTTATGCCATTAACTGTCCCCGGACCGCTTACATAAATAAGATTAGCGGTGAATGGGCCCGTGCCGCCGGTTATCTCGCTGTCGTATGTTACGCTCTGGCCGGAATCCAATGTTACCGCACTTGGAGTTATGCTGATAACGGACGGCGCCGCGTTCACCTTGATGGTGCCGCTTTCTATAGAATTGACAGTCGTATGACTACCTTGGCTGCTGCTTGACAGGGAGTCGGTGATAATCACATTAGCGAATACCGTATTTCCTGCTGCCGAAGGTTGTATTGTCCATGTGAATGAATTACTGGTTAGTGAACTTGCATACAATGAATTTGCTACAAGTGAGCCGCTAATCGTATTTGATACAATCCAATTGTACGTATATGGAGATACTCCTCCAGCAAAAGACGTAGAGAATGTTACGGTTTGCCCAGCGTCCAATACGCCACTGGTGCTTTGCGAGATTGACGGTAACGTGATTATATCTAACGGCGGTATCGTACCGTAATCATATACAACAACATTACCGTTGCCTCCTGAACCTCCGTTTCCGTATCCGGTGGCGCCGGCGCCACCGTTGCCTCCAAGAGTGTTGTATGTGCCCGCAGTAAGCCCTCCGCCACCATAAGACAGCAAAACAAAGGCCCCGCCCCCACCTCCTGCCCCTGCACTGGTTAACAGAGCACCAGCGCCTCCTGCAATGCCATTTGATATGATACTCCCAGCAATGATATTGCTAGCTTGTATGTATAATCCATAGACGCCATTTCCGCCAATTACTCCAGAACCAGAAAGCCCGCCTCCGCCCCCTGCCGATGAGAAGTATCCTATAAAGTTTCCTGACCACGTGATTATGTTAGCATTAGAAATGGTAGGTGGAGCGGGAGAATTTCCAGGGTTGCCATTTTGGGATGTAATTGTCCCCCCAATACCACCAAGAATTAATGTGTTGCCCCCATTCTCACCAGCGACGGCCGTACTTGCCCCCCCGCCGCCTCCAGATCCGCCAAACGAATTGGCCACAGATGTGCCACCTTGACCAGCGGATCCGCCAGTTCCATCGCTCCCCGTTATTACGGTGCCGTAGTTTATGAAATTGCCCGCGCAGTATATATCGTAGCCGTTTGTAGTCAGTGCAACATTCGTGTCAATAGTGAGATCAATGCAGTTTACAACATTTGCTGACAATATCGTATTAGAACTATATGTTATATTGGATGTTGCTATATATGCCGCTCTTGCAGTGCCTGTTATAAAGATTAGCAGCAAGAAAATAGAAAGATAGGTGGCTATGCAATGGCGACGGTAAACGCAAATGGCCAGATTTTCATGCCTGCGCATATAAATATAAAGAATTGAAATCTATAAATAGGTGTAGTTTCAAAGACCATGCGCGAATCAATGCTCTGGCCGCTCTTAGCTCAAGAATATCAAGCGATCTTTAAACCCAAACTCTATCGCTAATCTCTTCGAGCTTAGCTCACGAGAGGTCGCCACCACGGCTTTAAGCTAGCAATCTAGCAATTAAAGGCATCTAAGCTTCTTGAAAAGAAACTTGACCAAGAAAGAGTTGCTTTTTGCCACCACTAAAAAGCAGCTTTCTGATAAAACTCGTTCATAAAAAAATTATTTGCTCTACCTAAGTCAGTTTTGGGGCTTGATGTATTAACAATAATAAATAAAAGTATTCGGTGGTGTTAGTCATTAGCGATTAAATAAATTAACTTAGTGAACCTATAATGCTCATTAACTCCTTCGTGGAAATAATCCGTACCCTTTTTTGTGTGCCGGAATCCAGATCATGACTCCGTATAATTGTATTTTTATAGAGTGCGCACGCAATGTAGAGCCAGTCTTTTGGATCATCTACGAGGCTTGCTGCAGCTGGAAGAAAAGGTTTAAGATCTTTATCTGGCACAAGCACGAGCTGACCGATAACCTTGTCAACTAATCGATAGAGTTCCTCATCGCGCAGTCCCGATTTTTTTCTTACTTCGACAAGGTGACGTGCAAATTCGCCAACAATGAATTCTGGCGAAAAAAGCGACAATGCAGGATTAAAGAACAGTTTCCTTGTTGCTGAATCTTTTATGAGGCATGCAAACAGTACGTTTGCATCAACTGTTATTTTCATTTAGGAGCGCCTTTGCATGTTTTACAGCGTTCTTTGAGATTTTTGCACTTATAGGCTTCCAGGTTTTCCAATTAAGTCTGCTTTTCTTGGCTATGCTCTCGGCTTCCTCAAAATCTGCAATTTTCTGTTCTATTACGTTTCTTACTGCACTTGACCATTTGACGGAAGAGTACTTCTCCATCTCCTTTTTCAACTCCTCGCTTATTGAAAGCGTGATATTTGGCATCTAAATCACATAATTATTATGTGAATAAAAATATTTAATACTTATTATTCAAGTTGGTATTTAAATGCTTTAATTACCAATGGGCACTATTGTTCATTACCAAAGAACAAATATCGCAGTAAAAATGTGGACACCGATATATGCACCATAGATTTATTTTCGTTAAATGCGAACATCTGTGTCCTGTACACAGATTATGCTGCATTTAGAAATATAAACAGGTGCGGTGCAAATCCCAGCTGTATTAGCACCCAGTAATAATTATAAACCCTTATTGATTAATGTATATGGTTATATGGCTATGATAAATGCAAATGTCCAGAAGAAGAAGGCAAAGGGTTTGCGCAGGCGGATCATATTGGCACTGTTCGCATTAATCATCATCGCTGGCGTATACCTGTTCTTCACGTACGGGTCGCTGCCTTATGCAGTTATCACAGCAAAAAACCTCAATTCAAGCACTCTCATCTCGATAATGTCACAGAAAGTAAATTCCGCTGCCATTGTAAACCTTTCATATTCGGGATCTATAATGATAAATAATACCGATCCGGAGGTTAGCTTCAGCTATATCAAGAATGGCAGCCAGGTGCAGTCTTATCTTAAATTAAGGCAAATCCCAAGTCTTGTAGATATGGAAGCAACAACATATCTAAACCAGACTTCAGGAAATGGGCGAGGGTGTGTAATATACAACTTTGACAGCCATAACAGTACGCCTACACCTATATGCAAGGATTCGGCTTATCCATACTCTGCTTACACAACTGTCCTTGGTTACCTATTTAATTTGACAAGCGTTGGCAATATAAGCACGAGCAACTACGGATTGAGGACTTTTAAAGGACAGCCTTGTTATTTTGTATCCGGGACTGGGAGCGTTATGGCTAATGAAGGCCCATTTAACCAGGTAGGATACGCTCCAGCAGTGTTCATCATTGATACGTGCCTTTCAGCCCAATACAATGTGCCGCTCAATGTGAGTGGGGTTGTCTTTTTGAAAAAGGACTTTCTGAGAAATGGGGATAGTATTAGCTTTAACATGGTAAATTCTGGCATGGTATTGCATGGCAGTTGAAAAGCTCAAGGCAAGAAGGCGCGCTATAGAAGATTCAATGCGAAGCTAATATGGACTCAGCGGGATTCGGCACCACCCTTTTAATAAATAATTACTACAAATATTACTTATGCGCATTATCTCTTGGAATATAAATTCTATCCGGGCACGACTACCTAGGTTTTTGGCCTTAGTCAAACGCTATAGGCCGGATGTGGTGTGCTTGCAAGAGACTAAAGTAGCTAACAAAGATTTTCCTGAAGCCCAATTGAGCACTGCAGGTTACTATTCAATACTTTACGGCCAAACTAGCTATAATGGTGTGGCAATCCTGGTTCGTGGTCAGGCTAAACAACACAATTTAACGGCTTTCCCTAAAAGCAAGCTTTCCACGGTGGCCGAAATGAAAAATAATCTGGAGTTTTCTGAAGTTTTGCGTGGTTTTCCAAAAGATCCTGCATCTGACGAAGCCAGAGTAATATCGGCGTGTATTGGAGGAGTGCGATTGGTTAATGCTTATGTGATAAACGGAGACGACAGAACTAGCGATAAATTCCTGCTTAAAGGCCGTTGGATGAAAACTTTTGGAGATTGGCTGCAACATCTCCCTCAAACTCCCCCTCTTCTTGTTGTGGGTGATTTTAATGTTGCTCCAGATGATTGCGACGTGTGGGATCCAGAAGGACTTAAGAACCGAATCCATTGTACTCCAGAAGAAAGAGCTTGGCTAAAGAGACTTCAAGGAACACGGCTTCAAGACATACTCCGAACAAAAACCCAAGAGCGTGTTTTCACATGGTGGCCTTACATGCGTGATGGATTTAACCGTGACGAGGGTCTGCGTTTCGATTTAGTTCTAGGTGACAAAGGTATTCTAGATCAGGTAGATCGGATATGGGTAGACAAAGAAGAACGCATCCCCATAGAAAACCTTGAGCCTCCGAGTGACCACGCACCAATTATCATAGATATAAATCAAACAAAGTTTTAAAATGAAGATTTTAGTTACAGGAGCAAGCGGGTATGTAGGCGCAAGCATATTTACGAACCTAAGCAAGCATTATGAATTAATTGGCACATTTCAGAAAAACAAATTGTTCAATGAATTAATAGAACTGGACATTACTAATAAGGAGGCAGTTGTTCAAGCTTTCTTAACCCTAAGGCCGGAATTAATTATACATGCTGCTGCAATTCCAAGTAGGAAAGTATGTGAAGAATATCCTAAAAGTGCCCTCGCAATTAATTCTGAGGGAACAAAAAACGTGGTTACGGCTGCAAACATGATTAACTCTAAGGTACTATATATTTCTACACTCGGTGTCAATCAAGACCCACTAACGCTATACGGAAAGACGAAACTTATTGGCGAACATTATATCAAAAAAGTCCGTACTGGGTATAATATTCTTAGGTTGTCTATGACTTTCGGATATAGCCCTAATTTGAGTAATGATAGACCATTCAACAGGATAATTAAAACGCTCAAGACTGGCCAACCTAGTTCTTACGATAGTTCTTGGAGATTTGCACCCACCTACTTAAGGGATATTTCACAAACAATATACATGCTGGTAGAAGAGAAGATTCAAAATAAGATTTTAACATTGGCAATTCCTGAACTTAAATCCACTTTCGAGATAGCTTCGGATATTCTCAAGCCTTTCGGCAGAACGGTTAAACCAGAAAACGCCGATAGAGACAAATTTGGCGAACTTCCTGAACTTAACGACATACCGTTGCCCATATCATCATATCATACTATGATTCGCGATATAATAAGCAATATCCGAAATAACAGGGCTTTTAATTTATCTATAAGTTAATCCTTCATAAATTCTTGTTCCTCCAAGTACTTGTTCACTTAATATCCGTTCGATCTCCTCAATTGCATTTAATTCAAGTCTGTTAAAAGAATAAATATCATACCAGCAATTAACAATACGTTTAAGTAACAATCGCCATTTGTCAATTGTTCTGTTGCTTATGTTCTTGTGAGACCTAAAAAAATCAGGAAAAATTTGCGGATCGTGTTTTATTGTATATTGCTTCACAGATTGGATGAACCCAGCAAAATATTCTTCTTGCTCGATAAATTGTTGAACTATGTCATACTTTGAATCGTGGTACATTGTTTGGAGTTCATCCTTGTTCAAACTTGTCAGATATCTGAGTTCAGGAGACCACCCTTTAATTTCTTCAGTATTAACGCGAGAGCGGGCAATGAAATCTTGGAGAGCTCGAATGGTGTAGTAAAGCTTAATTTTGTCCTCTTCTAGTAATATTGGGCTGGTATAGTCACGGATATTGACTGCTTTTGATCTTAATACTGCCTTAGGACACACTTCACTGATAATATTGAAACGGTAAAGCAAACCATTTTCAATAGTTCCTAAAACACCAGGGTCAGAAAGTGTTTTTTTCATAATGCTTGTGAAGTTATCTGTATCAATGTTGATTGGAACATCTGGCATCTCTGATTGCCATCCACCAGCAACCCTTCCATCATAAACAACAAGCATATCTGTCCCTATGGTGCCATCCGCATTGTAGTTTATTGCAGGGTTACCTTGTTGATTGTGAAAAGCATCTTGTTCCCATACTGTAACCTTTCTCTTTAATTCTGCTTCGTTGCACAAATCCGGGGACAAATCAGACAAAAGCAACTTAGCCGATGTTACTTCAAAAGTATAGCCCGACTTTAATCTGATTGTAATAGCAGATTCTGTTACTTTTACGTCTCCATTGGAGGGCAGGTCTTTAACTATTTTCTCCCCCATAATTTCTTTGCACAATCTATCAACTAGTGTTTCCTCGCCCTGTAGGCCGTGGAGCATTAGGACAAAACCAGTCTCATCTGAATAATGTTCTTCAAACAACTCAATTAAATTCTTGACATACTTCAAGGGCTCTGTTTTTTGCAGATTTAGCGCATCTACATGAAACGTATCAAAGCTTACGCGACAAACAATTTTTCTGTTGTGCTCTTTGTGATTTCCGCGTAAAAATGCATCATGCATATTTTTGAGGATTTTTCTAGCAACATTTTTATCCCTAGCCCATAATGCACTAGTAACCATCCACGTAACATCTGCTTTTGTCTTTTCGATTATTAGGTACATTAGGTTTGGTTCTAGAAAACCTTCACCTCCTCCAGATACCAACAAGTAACCGGTATTAGAATCCTGTACTAGTTTCATCAAATTTGAAATCCGTTGAGATGTCATTGTATTATACAAATTCTTGCTTTCGGCCATATTGGAGAAAAACATACAATCTTTACAGCCCACAGGACATCTAGAGGTGACAAGAGCGCAGATGAAGCCCTTACCATTATAGTGTATCTGTGGAATCAAATTAATTTTGGAAATTATCTCATATCGAAAGATACTAGGATGATCAAACGGATTTGTAGAGACATTCCGAATTCTCATATAATCGCCATATGCTGCGTATGTCCGGTAACTTTATCGTCTTCTTGTCGCCTAAATTTCCCTCATCTTCTTGATAAAACTTCTTTCTGAGGAGTTTTGTGGACTCAGCGGGATTCGCACCCGCGGCCTTCCGCTTTTTTGACCTTTTAGGATATGCAAAGCGGACGCTCTACTCCTGAGCCATGAGCCCAAAATGCATTATTATTTCCTCTTCCTGCTTTTTATGTTTTTTGCTTTTTTGGATTTTCCCTTAGCATTAGAATGCCTTATATTTGATTTTTGACTTTTTGCTTTTAGGGGTTTATGCCTTGCAGGATTTGAAACGCTCTTTGAATGCGCATTATGGGATTGCGCTGCGCTGCGCTTGGCTTTTGAAAAATGCACATGCGTTGTTGTCTGGGTAAGCCTGTCAAGCAATGCTATGTCTTTGCTCTCGAACTTGCCCTTCGATAATGAATTGATTATTGTATCTGCTGTGGAATTGTTGCTGTTTTCAAAATCTTTAGACGCTCCGGAAATGAGCACATTTTCCATGCTGCTGCGCTTTATTATCTCTTCGAGATCTTTAAGCCGCTTTATCTCTTCTATTTCCTTCTTATCGTCGGACTGCTTTTTTTTCATATAGGCACCGGACTACGTTCTACTTTTATGCCATTGCTATTTATTACTTCTCTTTTATTTCTTGAAGGGCTGCAGAAATCTGTGCCAGTTAGACAAATTTTGAAGTATACCACAATGCTTAAATAGTGAAGCTTTCTTCCAATTTAGGTATTATAGTCTCATACCTGTCCGAAAATGCGCTTTTGAGGGAGCTTGACTTGGTTATTTCGCCGTGGAGTATGAATATCTTTTTCAGGCCGGATATCTTTTCAGGTATAGTCTCAAGCTGGTGCCTGTCGGCATGGGCGCTCAGATGGTAAAGCTCAACATCCATCTCTATCTTTATCTTTTTATTGTCTATCTCTATTTCCCGGGCACCTTCTTGCAGGTCTCTGCCCATAGTGCCTTCAGCCTGGTATCCCACCAATATCATCTTATTCATGCTGTTAGATGCAAGCTTTGACAAATAAAACATTATTGGACCGCCGGTTATCATTCCGCTGGTAGTAACTATTATGCTGCTCTGGTCATCGTTCACTATACGCGTACGCGTGCCTTTCTTTTCTACCATCTCAAAGTTATCGCTCTTGAACGGATCGTAATCGCTCATCAGTATCTTGCTCTGCAGCTCTTTTTTGCAGTATATGACATTGTGCCTGTGTATGCGCATAGCTTTGTTTATCATGCCATCCACATATATCGTAACCTTTGGTATCATGCCCGAATTCATGTAATCGTCAAGTATCAGCAGCACTTCCTGGGCTCTCCCTACGGCAAAACTTGGTATTATGACTTTGCCTCCGGCCTTTATCGTCTCCCTTATGCTTTTCACCATGCTGGTTATGGTTTCTGATTGGGGTTTGAATATGTCGCTCTCGCCTCCGTACGTACTTTCTGTTATGAGCGCATCTGCGCTGAGGTTCCTAAGGTCTGCGCCATTGAATAGCTTGGTCTTTGCTATGTTTATGTCCCCAGTATATATGATGGATTTCTCTCCGTCATCGATCTTTATCAAGGCACTTCCGAGTATGTGCCCCGCAGGTATGAAGGTTACTGTAAGGTCCCTGAACTTGAATGCCTGCTTGTATTCCAATACGTGATAGCTCTTCACGAGCCTTTCCAATCCTGCTTTTGTGACATTGGAGGGCTTCGACAGGCGCATATAATCGCTCAGCAGCACCTGTATCAGTTCCATGGTCGGCTTTGTAGCGTATACCTTGTTTTTGTAGCCTGCGCTCATTATATGTGGCAGGTATCCGCTATGGTCAAGATGCGCATGTGAGATGAATATGCCATCTATTTCATTCAGCATCTCATCTGTAATCTTAGGATACTGGTCATCGCTTCCCAGTTTGACTCCTGCATCGAGCAGGATTTTAGAATTTTTCGTAGTTACCATTATGCAACTGCGGCCTACTTCTTCGGCCGCGCCAAAAAAAGATATTTTCAATTCAACACCTTACTATTCTATCTTTGTTTCTTCTTTGATTTCTTTAGTTTTTCCTTTTGTCTTTATTATTGCTATATCTTCCATGTTTATTTCAGGTGCAGAAGGGCCTTGCTGCCTTTTGGGCTTCATCGGCTTTGCTCTGGATGTATCTATCTTCAATACCCGCCTAAGCGACCTGTATAAATCATCAAGCTGAACATCAAGATCCGCTATCTTCTTGTCAGCTTCTATCAGCTTGTTTTTGAACGTTTCGAGATCCCCTTTTACGAACTCTACCTTTCTGCTTAGGTGTATCACCTTGCCTACCTTCTTTAGCTGGATATCTATTTCATCTATCTTCCTGACGATATCGCGCTCGTCCTGAAGTGACATCCTGGCTTCTGTAGAAAGCCTGAATTCCAGCCTATTCTTGAGCCTCTTCAACTGGCCCATTTCCCTTGATTCCTTGCTGTTGTTTGTCGATTCGAGGAATTTGGATATTGCGGCGTATTCTGCTTCCTTGTACTCCAGCTTCCTTCGGTATGATTTGGCTTCCAGTATAAAATCGTTCCTTTGCTTCCTTAAGTCGTCTATTTTGGACTTTAGGGCTTCAGCTTCCTTATTGTTAGACTCTTTTATTATGTCATTGAGGGACTTCCTTTGCGGAAGCGCATTTGCCTTTGCAGGGGTGCCCTGCTTTGCAGTGCCTACTCCTTCTAATGTGTCCTTGATATGTGTTTTTATATCCTTTATTTCTATGTCTTTCTCGTCCAGTGAATCGCCTTGTACTAGTTAATGTTCAATAATCAAAGCACGTGGTGCTTTTATTTTTCTTTATCAATTACCTCCTTATAAACCTTCAGTAAATCATCAGTAGTCTTCTTTAGGGAATAGGATTTAGCCGTTTCTTCCATTTTCTTATAGTTACTTATATTATTTATAACCTTTTCTATTTTCCTTGCACAATCATTACTGCTTTTTGGGGCGAATTTTTCGCCATTCTGGCCATCTTCAATCAGTTCCTTCAATGCAAGATAGTCTGCGCCTACGACCGGTTTCCCGCATGCCATTGCTTCCAGGGACACTATCCCCTGCGTCTCGAACGTCGATGGAATGCAGAATGCATCGGCAGCTGCATAGTATTCGGGCAGCTCTGCATCCTTTACAAAGCCCACAAATTTCACTTTGCCACCCACATTGAGCTTGGACACCAATGACTGATAATATGCAATGCTGGGGCCTGTGCCGCCTATCACAAACTTTATCTTCTTTTTGTTCAGTATCTTGGCTGCCTTTATCAGCGTGTCTAGATTCTTCTCCTTGCTTATCCTGCCTATATAAAGCACGATTTTTTCATCGTCCTTTGCCAGTTTATCCCTTATCCTGCTGCCATCTACATCGGCATTGAACCTTTTTAGGTCTACACTGTTTCCCACTACTGCGGTATTCGGTATATCCTTCCTGTTAAGCTCCTGCTCTATCGTCCTGCTCGGGGCTATAGTGACATCGCTCTTGTTATAGAAGAACCTCGCATACGCCCACGCGTAGTCGACAAGGATCTTTTGCATCCTCTTGCTTGACGTAAGATATTGATTTATTACTTCCCTGTTCGTAAAGAGGGTATGGAAGGACGATACGAGAGGGGTGCCATTCACCTTGCTTGCCATAAGCCCGTAGAATCCCATCGTAAACGGGGTCTGAACATGCCTTATGTCTGCCTTGCCTATATTTATCTCCTTCAATGGAGCAATTATGGGTAGTAACGCAAGGTTATACTGCGGGTATTTCTTGAATTTCATACTCCTTACTACAATTATATGCGGGTCTTTTTTGACCGCTTTTCGAGTTGATGAGTCCCCGGATGCGAATATGTAGACCTCATGGCCCCTTGATTCCAGCTCCCTCTTGAAATTAAGCATCGATGTTACTACACCATCGACAGCAGGCAGAAACGTATCTGTATAAAAAAATATACGTAAGCTTTCAGACATAAACTAACCACGCAGGATTGCATTGCACAATGCCTTACATGACAACCGCTTCGCATTCTGCATTTTTGATTTTTTCTATTGCCTTTTTAGAAAATCCTGCAGCCCTTATAGTAAGTTTGGACTTTTCGAGCTCGCCGTTGCTGACGACCCTATAGCCGCTAAGGTCTATAGTTGGATCTTCAGCCTTGAGCGCTATCCTGTTAACTCCCGATAAGGTTATGCATTTAAGCTTTGAAGGTTTCCATACGTGGAATCCCTTCTTGCCTATCAATTCTGGATGCTTGGCAGTAAAATATGTGAACCTGTGCTTCCTTCGCCCGTTTCCCACCCCTCCGCGATCTCCTGCACCCCTTGCGTTCTTTATGTTTCCGACTCCCCATCGTCTGGTGCCGAAATATTTCCTGTTGCGCTTCTCCTTTCTAACTACCATTTAAATCATCCTGTTTATGAGTTTGTTTATATCCTTGCCCATGTATCCCAGCGAACCGCCTTGCGCAAAACCAAGCTTTGTGCTTTTATACCCATGCGTAGGGGGATGCAGCCTGAACGGAAGCAACTCCTTGAATTCTTCTGAATCATATTTGCTTTCAAACACTTCCTTAGACTTGAACGGTATCTGCTTTTTTGCCCTGTTTTCCATCAGTTTTTCAAGCGTTTCTGGATCGATTTCGCCGTATGCGACATAATTGCTGCATTTGTTCAGCATGCCCATATACGAATCCGTGGCCTTGATAATTGTACAATTGCTTACCCTTTTAAGGTTGAGCCTCTTGAGTGTTTCGGTTATGGAGCCGCGGACATTGACCCTGCCCCTTATCCTAACTACAGCTACAAGCTTATTCTTTGCTTCTTTATTCTTCATAAAAAACACGTTGCTTTGTATTTGCTTAAAATCAACTGTTACGCTTATTATATTGCGCTAAAGCTTTTTAAACCTGACTAAGTAGAGGAAGTATGAAAAGGCAAATATAAATTCTTTATGGTATGCGGTGTGGAAGGTTTATATATGCGATATGGAAAGCATCATAACTTTCCTATATCTTTTACTACATCTATATCAAGCGTCTTGCTGCCCGCCTTCCAATTTGCAGGTATGGCGCACATATGTCCGGCTTTTGCAGGAGTATCATGCAACTGCTTCAGACCCATAAATGCATTGAATATGTGCTCTGCGTCTTTGCCTAAACCATCATTGAATATCGACATATATTGTATCTTGCCATCCGGATCCAATATCACTACGCCTCTTCGCGAAGCCCCAGATGCCTCGTTTATGAAACCGAATGAGCTTGTTATCTTTTTTGTAAAGTCTTCAATCATAGGTATTGTACTCTTCTTTACTCTTGGTGATGTCTGCGCCCAGCCCTTGTGCGAGAATACGCTATCTGTGCTTATTGCATATAAATCAGCGCCATTGCTGTCAAACTGGCTTTTTATAGACATAAATGCTTCTATGTCTGTTGCGCAAACGAATGTAAAGTCCCCAGGATAGAAAGTCAGTATAGACCACCTGCCATTTTTCGAAGGAATCCTTATTTCTTTTATGGAATCATCGCTTGGAAAATACGCCTTTGCGGTCATATCCTGTACTTTTTCACCTATTGGTATCATATTTACCATCATTGTCACCAAGTATACTTTATAGCATTAAATATAAATATCTTGCTATTTAAATTATTAATATTGATTATATGGTTAATATAATTGATAAAAAGATTATAGACCTGCTGAACAAGAACGGCAGGATGTCTGCAATGGACATGGCAAAAACGCTTAATGTAAGCAAAGGCACCGTAAGGAATAGGCTCATCGGGCTTTACAAAGAAAACGTAATATTTGGGTATAACGCACGCGTGCGGTACAAGATGTTAGGTATGGATGAGGCCATAGTCGGATTTGAGATAGCGCCTGAATTTTATACAAAAGCATTGGCTGCAATAAAGGCGCTTGAGTTCGTTAAGGAGGTGTATCGAACTTCAGGAGACCATTCGGCAATGGCGAGGGTAGTGTCCGATGCAGATGAAATTGACAAGCATATTGAATCTTTAGAGGGCATAGAAGGTATTAAAAAGGTCTATCCATCGTTCATCCAGGAGATAATAAAATAGCCCGTCAGATGAAGTTCTGGATGCCTTTCTGCTTGTTATTGTTTGGTATATTATCCTCCCTTGCCAGAAGATCAAGCTTGCCGAAAACACCATCGTATCCAGGCATTATGTGTATCCTGTCGTTACGCACGTTCTCTATTGCATCTCCGATGTCGTCGCCTGCAACACCCTTTATGCTCTCGATATTGGCGCTTGACAGGATGTCGAATTCGGTGCCTATACGTTCAAGCATTTCCGAATATTTTGCACGCACAATCGGAGAGTACTTTGTTTTCTTAATGACGTATGATATTACTTCTATAAGCGGCACCATATGCATATAAGGTATGTGATTTTTGGGCACATATCCATCAGGCCTGTCTGCAAGCTCGTTTATCCTGTGCAATACCCCATTAACCAGCTTCTTGCCGCAAACCTTGCAATACTGATTCTTCTCCTTTCCTGGATCTATTGAATAGTGGCAATCCCTGTGGCCGTCATAATGGTATTTCCCTTCCTCTGGATAGAATTCAAAGGTGCGCTCGAAAGTTTTGCCGTCTTTATCTTTTATTGCCTGCATTATGGATTCATATGATAGCCTATCGACATTGAACACATTTGCCTCCCTCCCCATATTTTCGAGGGAATGCATGTCGCTGTTTGATACAAGCGCATATTTGTCAAGCGATGAGAGCCTCCAATTCATTAATGGATCCGAGCTGAGACCCGTTTCTAATGCAAATATGTGCTTCTCTTGGTCTTCATATGCCTCTTTCATCGATGTGAACCCCGACAGCGAACCGAACACGCCAAAGTATGGAGTCCATGCATGCGCAGGAAATATGAAGGCATTTTTATCTGCCTTAAAGAGCTCCTCAGCGAGATGGGCAGAACTTATGGACAATGCAGGACGGCCGTCGCTAGACAGATTTCCGTATTTAGACAATACCTCGGAAAGCGCATCGGCTGACTCGAAACTTGTAAGCAATATGCAATTGTGTATCTTGCGCACCTTATCCTTTTCTGCGAATATCGTAGATACTTCTGCGCCTAGGACGAATCTGGTGCCAGTTATGGATCCCTTGACTTTGAACAGGCCAGATTCTGCAGGCTCAAGATGCGCTTTCAGTTCCCTGTTCCATTCGGGATGCAGCACATCGCCAGTAGAAAGCAGGTTGATGCCTTTTGACTTGGCAGCCTCGTCTAATGCGCGGATATTTATCCTATTGCTGCATGCCATGGCAAACCTTGAATGTATGTGCAAATCAGCTATTACTTTCATACGATCGCCTTTTCATGCGCATAATATTCTTTCAGCGAATCATAGGTAGTGCTGCATATGCAAGAAAAGATTTTCTGGTATTTTTTACCTTTGTAGGCGAAAGCCTTCGCATTTCCCATATGGTGATTTGGAAGGTCACTTATTTAAAAAGGTCGTCAATTTCTCCGATGCCTTTCGCCATATATCAGCATTAGTGCTGCTTCAAGCTTTTTAAGCTCCGCAGGCTCAAGGTACATTGACAGCATCTTATTTTCTTTTTGCATAAAACGCTCGGGCTGCCCATATAGGTTGTCTATCAGATTATATATATCATTTTTGTCTTTCTGCCTGTTGCTTTGCATCTTCATCAGGATAAGCAACGCAGGATGGACTACATTAACAATCGTCCCTTGGCTTCCCATGGTCCTCTTTTGCGAATATTTTATTATATCAGATAGTTCTATGTTTGATATGGATTTGCTATAGTACAGGTCTATAGATATGTTGGTCTCTCGATCTATGAGTTTCTTTACCAAGCCTTTTGATTCTTCATACATGAAACTGCTTTGTAGGGCCTTCTCTTTTATTGCATCACTGCCATTTTTTGAATTTCCAAATCCCACCACTACATCTATATCGTGAGTATTCCTTTTATTGTTTGAGCAGTATATGTTGACCGCCCTGCCGCCTATTATTATAATGTCATCGAATATGCCGTGTAGCCTTTCGTATATGTCATCCAGCTGGTAGGGCTTTATGTTATACTCTTTTCGTGTATTATAACCTAAGTTCTGCATGGTATTTTTAACGTTTAACCAGATATAAATAGCTACCGTTTCCTATTTTTTAGGATATTATGCCCTTTCAAAGGCAACCGTCATGCAGTGGGCGCCGCCATACCCCCCAGTAAGATTTGTTAGATTTACGGCATATGCGTCAATACCGCTATCCCTAGACTGCTTGTTGTTTGGAAAGATGCTGCGCCTATCCTTTATTTTTGCGTATTCGGCGCGTATGCGCCTTAACAGCCCGCCATAGGCGCTTGGATTGCTCTTCGCTTTCGTCAATACATATTCCAGCGTCTTCTTTAGTATTGGGATTTCATCAACTGCCAATATGGTTCCATCGCGTATGCACAGAAAATTTGTAGCATATGAAAGCTGCTCTATTATAGGTATGTCGATTAGATTGAAACCTTTTCCAATAATGTATTTGTACAGGCTCGTAGCGCTGCCGGACTTTTTATATTCGCCTTTTCTTTCGCGGACATATGCTTGAAGCATTGACGATTCGAGCACGTATTTGGAACCAACTACGGTCGCACTTCCGGCAACATTAAAATACGTGTCTAGATGCATGTCTATCATTTGATCTGCGTAGGCTTTCGGCAGCAGCTCGTTTTCGGGGGAGCATACGATTGCCACCTCGTCAAAATTAAGGGAATTTGAAATGAGTTGCTTGGCGCCCGACAGGTTAGTCCTTCTGCCCGTGCCTATAATTGCAAAATCATTCATAGGCATGTAATCTCCGCCCTCTATGAATGCCGGCTTTTGGGCGGCACCCGAAATTGGCAACCCTAACGAATCCCAAAATAGTTTGGCAATATCTGTTTCCCCCTTCCTCTGCGGTTTCGACATCCTAGATATGAATACACCCATATTGGTAATGATTTGCTGGTCACGCATGAAATACATATTTGAAATTGGATTTTTCAGCGTAGTAGAAGCTGTGATGTTGCCATTATGTGATTTTATCCTGACATTGGGATTAAGCAATGCAGCGTCAAATAAGTAGTCAGACCCGTACGAATTCAGGTTTATTCGCATTTCCCTTCCAGCTGAGCGCGCACTTGTAGCATTGCCGGAATATACAATCCTTTTAGATGCAATGCTTTGGAGCCTTTTTTTTATGCTTTCGTTGGAATTGGCAGAATAAGCCAGCGAATCCTTCAATCTCACAGCCATGACGCCAAACTGATCTTTTAGAACGCGTACCAGCTCATCGTGTTCTGCTTGCGACGAATGCAAATTGAATGATGTGTTGTACAGCGATGCGCTAGGATCCAAAATGCCGAAGAACGCCTCTACTCCGGGCTTATGGACTGCCACCTTGCCAAGCCTATCCCATTCGGCATTTATCTTGCCATCCATCCAAATACCTTTATATTTTTAATCAATCTGACATGCAGGATATCCAATCCTTAAGTTCGCCTGTGATTACATACCTGGAATGCTTCAACTCTTCTATATTTTTGCATCCAGTAAGGAACATTGCTGCTTTCAACTCATAGATCATGCCTTCAAATACTTCCTTGACCGCATCACTTGATATGGTTGCAGGTCTCAGTAATGGAAGCGCAATCGCACACGTGGATGCGCCCAACGCCATAGACTTTGCGATGTCCAATCCTGTCCGTATGCCCCCAGATGAAACAATCGGTATCTTAACTGAATGGTTTACAGAGTATAAGGATGCAGCAGTGGGGATGCCCCAATCCCATAAAAGATTGCCCAGCATCTCCTTTGAATGCATCTTCATCTCCTTTGCACGATACCATTCGACTGCGGCATAGCTTGTCCCGCCAGTCCCCGCTACTTCTATAGCGCTGACGCCCATGGATTCCAATTTCTTTGCAGCATTTCCTGAAATGCCAAAACCTACCTCCTTTGCTATTACCGGCTTCCCTACCTCGTTAACCATATCCTTTATCCCAGACAGGACATTTTTGTATGCAGGTTCGCCTTCGGGCTGCACTATTTCTTGTGCGGGGTTCAGATGCACATAAAGCGCATTTGCATCGAGCATGTCTATAAGCTTCTTTGCGTCATCAAGCGGAAAACCCTTAGATATTTGCGCACCGCCGATATTGGCACCTATGAATATGCTTGGTGCCGATTTTCTAGTTATTGAATAGGTTTCTTCAAGCACTTTATCGTACAATGCGGCTCTTTGGCTGCCGACGGCCATGCCCAACCCGAGTTCTTCGCACGCTACTGCAATATTTTCATTTATCTTTTTTGCAAGTTCGGCCCCGCCAGTCATGGCGCCTGCCATTATTGGAGCAGAGAACTTATGGCCCAAGAAATCGACAGAAACGTCAATTTCATCGTAGTCTAATTCAGGTAGCGAATCGTTTATGAGCTGGACATTATTGAAAAGCGTGCGCTTGTCTTTTGCCTGCACTGGCTTGTCAAGGCATATCTTTATGTGCTCCTCCTTCCTTGACATTATCGTTTTTATCTTATCGCTTTTTTCCTGAGCCAATAAAACACCTTTTAGATATTTTTGTTTATATTTTAACGTATTTAAAGGCAATGCAGGAATGGGACACCAAAACAGGATGTTATATGCATCGCGCGTACTTGGGCTGCTCAAACGCAGATACAGGAATGCAATGCACACAGGTTTAAACCATGAAAATCCATGGGAACTCCTAGTGGCGACGATGCTGTCTGCGCAGGCGCAGGACAGGCAGGTTAATCTTATAACACCTGCATTGTTCAGAAAATATAAATCGATAATGGAGTTTGCATCTGCAAGGCCTAGCGATCTTTATAGATACACCAGAAGCATAGGATTGTATAGGACAAAATCCAAGAACATAGTGAATGCTGCCAGGATGATGCGGGATGAATTCAAACTCAAGGTACCGCGCAGCATCGAAAATTTGATGATGCTTCCAGGTGTCGGAAGAAAAACAGCAAATGTAGTGCTTTCAAATGCGTACGGCATAAACGATGGCATAGCAATCGATACGCATTGCATAACCGTAGCCAACAGACTTGGGCTTGCAAATTCTAAAAAACCAGAGGTTATAGAGAGCGCGCTTATGTCAGTATATCCAAAAAAGGAATGGCAGAATATATCCCATCTTTTAATAGCATTGGGAAGGGACACATGCACAGCCAGGAAAAAAATCTGTGGAAGGTGCATCCTGAAGGGGATATGCCCATCAAGCACTTTAAAGCACAGAGCAGGCAGTAAACTGTGATTTTATGATAGCATGCTTATACAGCGGAGGAAAGGATTCGACATTGGCCTTGCATAAGGCGTACTACGCAGGATGCAAAGCGGAGTTGCTCATAACAATGATATCGAAAAATGAATACAGCTATATGTTCCATAGGCCAAACGTAGAATTCAGCAGCATGCAGGCAAAAGCCCTAGGGATAATGCATCGTTTGGTAATGACTGAAGGTGAAAAGGAAAAAGAGCTTGATGACATAGAGATTGCGCTTACGGATAACCACGTTACAAAATTGATAACAGGCGCGGTGGCCAGCACATACCAAAGGAACAGGATAAACACGATATGCGAAAGGTTGGGCATAGAACACATATCTCCGCTGTGGGGCATAGACCCGATGAATGAATTGGATGAGCTTTCCAGGGATTACAATGCAATAATAACTCATGTTTCGGCGGAGGGGCTTGATGAAAGCTTTCTTGGCTCCAGAATCGATGATGGCGTAATACGCAGGCTCGTTAGCCTTAATAAGAGGTATGGGATAAACATGCTTTTTGAAGGAGGGGAGGCTGAATCTTTCGTGCTAGATGCCCCGTTGTTCAGGGAGAGGATAGTAATCGACAGAGCCAGGAGGGAATGGGACGGTAGCATAGGCAACTACATAATAGAAAAAGCACACCTTGAAATGAAGTAACTTGCTCAACGCACTTTTTAAAGCAGTATTTATTTTTATATGGGCCAGTATAATGTGATAATATGGCATTTCTCTCGGAGAGGAGCAGGTTTGTTTATAATGCCCTTTTGGAGGAGGACAGCATGGCAGATAGGCTTGCCAATAAAGGCGTGAGGGTCGTAAAGCTCAATAGAGGAGATCCCGCAGTATACTTCAGGACGCCAAAATACGTGATAGACGCTTACGTAAAAGCCCTCAGGGAATCAAAGACCTATTATTCTAAAGCGCAGGGATCTGCAGAGCTGGCCCATGCAGTGCAGAAGCGTTACAGAACCATGTATGGCGTAGATTTACCTGACGATGGCATAATAGCCACAGCAGGAATCTCTGAAGCGCTGCTTTTCATAAACAGCGCACTCATAAACAAAGGGGACAATGCAGTTATATTCAAGCCTTACTACAACCAATATATGACCCAACTTAAGCTTGAAGAGGGCATACCGATAATGGCAGATTACGAGGAATCTAGAGAGTGGGCCATGGATCCTGACGTGATAAGAGGAAAACTTGCAAAACTCAAATCAGATAGGAGGTTAAATAGGGTCAAATACATGCTCATAACGAACCCCAACAATCCCACAGGAACAGTATTGGGCATGAAAGTGCTTAAGGAAGTTGTAGACATAGCAAACGATTATGGAGTGATGCTCATAAGCGACGAAATATATGATGAGATAGTTTATAATGGAGCTAAATTCACAAGCCTTGCAAAACTCGCAAAAGGCATACCCCACGTTATACTCAATGGGATGTCAAAAGATTATGATTCAACCGGATTTAGGATAGGCTTTGCAATTATACCGGAAAGCGACAGAAATTCGAATTCATTGAAATCCAAACTTGTGGACTATGCTAGAGTAAGGCTTTCGCTAAACACACCCGCCATGTATGCCGCTGCAGAAGCGATAGGCAATATGAAGGAGCATAAAAAAGCCATAGTGCATATGACCGCAGAAATAGAAAAAAGAGTCAACCATTCGATGAGGATACTAAAAAGCAACAGTTTTATAAAAACGGTAGCGCCTAATGGTGCATTTTACATATTGCCGAGGATAGACTTAAAGGCGCTTCATATGAAAAATGATGCCGAATTCGTGCAAAAGCTCCTGCTTGAAGAGGGCATACAGGTAACAAGGGGGTCAGGATTCGGGGCGGAATCGCATTTCAGGATAGTCTCACTGGCACCGAAAGGAATATTAGATTATTCAATTAATAAGATAAATAATTTTTGCATGAGACATGCAAGAAAATAATCTTTATGGGCCCGTCGTCCAACGGCTAAGATGCCAAGCTTATTGCGCATACGCTTTACACGCTGGAGATCGGAGTTCGACCCTCCGCGGGCCCATATGTTAAGGTTGTATGATGCACGTGAGTACAAAAACCGAAAACCGACTGGTATGGTACTCGCTCATCACATTATATGTTATATTGGCACTCTGCTTCTTACTCGAATTCGTTCTTCTCAACAACAGCCAGATGATACTTTATTCCTTTCTGATTTTCATAGCGATAGGAGCCATATCTGGATTTTATGAAAACATTTCAAAGGATTTGATCATCGCAGCGTTGGTTTTCATAATCATAGGATCAGCCTTTTATTTTATGCTGGCAAAATTTTCAACCATAGGGATTAATGTTGCGATAGTGGGCTATTACCTGCTTATAAGCGCAGTAATCGGCATATTCATTTCTGTGATGATTGGAAACGGCAATGAGTCAAAGGTAGAAAAAAGTTTTATCGGTTTTATTAAAAAACATAAAACAAATATTTCTTATATTGGCATAATCGCAGCGTTGGTATTGCTTTTGGGCCCGTTTTGGCCGCAAAGCACTGCAGTGCCGCTTAGCCAGTATATTAACGTATCTGTGCCATACTATTACAATGTTAGCGCCCAAAGCTATTCCAATTATTCGGTTGCTATGTCACCAACACCATATTATGTGTCGGACCCCATATGCATCTCAGGGTCGAATGCCACATTGGACATATCGTTTAAAGCGTCTGTTGCATCTAATGTATTCTTTTTCAGCAACGAAACTTTCCTATCAGAAGTGGAGAATTCCACTTCGGGGGATATTCCATTTCATGAGTATTTAGCCGCCTTTTCAAATCACAATAATGGCAAGGCTGTCGGGTTTGAATCTGGGAGCATTGTAGGCCATATGGCGAATGGCTGCGGGTACATAGTGCTGCTTTCTAATTACACGGTCAGCACTAAATTCCATGTTAAGGCAGACTTCATTCAGCAGGATATTGCATATAAAATAAAGGCAGTGCCTGCACCAACTGCCATAATGGTAATAAATAGCACAGGGAGTATATTGCAAAGCATCGGTTTTCTTGAGATAAATTATCGTAACCTAACTAATTCGACGAACAACATAAACTAGCAATAATACCTAACGCCAATCCAAATTAGCACTGAAGACGCTCATTAATCCTGTTTAAGGACCTCTTTCTCATACCAGTCTATGTCCGACAGGTTCATAAGTTTCCTGTAGTCGCCGTAGAACTGGCGCATCAGCCCTATAAATACATTTTCATTTGACAGCGATCTGAGATAGTGGTTTTCCCAAGTTTTATCGGCATATTCATAATTATGTATATATGAAAAATGGTGTGCCATCAAACTTTTTCCGCACTGGTGTTCTTTCTTCATAACCATCACGTCGCTGTATATATTCATGCTTTTGTCACTTAGAAGCACTGGCCACGAAGGGGATGATACCATCACGTAACTGCCGTCCAGTATGAATTCATTGCCAGCTATCTGCTTCAGCATTTCGTTGCCTTTCACGATGCCGCTCCCAGTGTACCCGCCAATGTAGCTCAACCCGCATTTCCCGTCTGAATCGATTCCTTTGAAAGGGACTGCCACTACATTCGAGAGATATATGAAATATTTGCCATATTCGCTTATAGCATCTATCTTTTCCGCAAGAGACCGCATTTCAAATTTTACTTTCATTGCAAGCGGGTTTATATTCAATCTTTCCGTTTCGGCGGCAAGATAACTTGGCATGGCAGCCTGCCTTGCAAGTTTTGAAGCATTGGTGAGTTGGTTCTTGTCTATATCGAAGATGTCGATCGTACGCAACATATTTTTTTCCTGGAGGGCACCGATGATCAGCATGTTTTGCGTGAAACCTCCACATACTCCGATATATGAATCTATGCCCGCTATGTTGCGCAGCGCAGATATAGCGCCCGCGCTATAGTGCTCGTTGGATTCATACCAGATAACATTCTGGCATACGGGATCAGGCTCAAAATTTAAGTAACTGCACGTGATTGCAGGGCTTGGCTTGATGGGCGCCGATTTTTGCCTACGTGTCTTTTCCAATATATCTACCGGTTCTGCATTGCACACGTAGAAATATTTATAAGTTTGCCGTCTGGGCGGCAATTTTAAAGGACGAAATCATTTGACGTATTCCGATATCAGAGGTATGCTTATCTCTCTACCCATATACGCTTCAAAGCCTACATACATGCCATATAACCATATTAGCAACACTATTGTACTTCCGAATAATGGAATTTCTATGATTGAAAAGAACGACGCAGCAATGATCGATATGATGCCAAGAAGTATCGCTTGAAGCGAATGTTTCCTGAGTTTCTTGTCGTCTTTTCCGAATGCGAAGAATATTATTATGCCTGAAAGCCATTCCAGAAGGTATGCCAATATATATAGCACCCGAATGTCATCGTTCTTGTTTGTCATTTTATCAAAAGTGATTAGGCGTTTATGCTTAAATATTGTGCGCACTATTTTTATTGATAACTTAAAAAGCAAAATAATATGGTGGAATTATAACGCAAGGTTCACAAAACAGCCAGAAATGGATATACGCCACATTCCCTGGAAGCATGGCATACGGCCCGGTATCGACAATTGTCATCTTGTACATACTCAGTATAGGCGGCAACGTAATAGATGCATCATTCGCGATAACGTTCGGAAGTGCGCTTGCGATACCTGCAGCATACTTATGGGGGCGCGTCGTTGATAGGTTTAACAACAAGAAAAACATGATAATACTCTCTTATGCGGGGCTTGCGTTCTTCCTTGCAATGATGTTCTTTACAGGAAACATACTTTTTGTCATACTGCTCTACGGTGCACTGTCGTTTGTTATAGGTGCAAATGCAACTCCCCTCAACATGCTAGTCATGGAGAATTCTCCGGAAGATCAGTGGCCTGCAGTCTTCTCCAAGTTTCAGTTTATAGTAAGCCTTGGGGGAGGAATGGGATTCGCCCTTTCAACAGCTTTATTGGGATTTGTCGCAATAAGATTCCTGCCATTAATGTTTGGGCTTGTTGCGATACCTTCAATAGTAATGAGCATGATTTTGATATATGAGCCCGCGCGCATGCTGCCAAGAAAGTTGATGCTTTCCAATATACATTCGTTTATCACAAGGGTAATGATGCAACCAGTGCTCCTTGTCTCCACGCCTAAGATATCGGTTTTCAAGATAATATTCAATATAGGCACCAAGATGCACAGGCCGAAATCCTACCTCGGCGCCCTTTATCTGGCGATATTTGCTTTCTTCATCAGCAGCGGTCTCTTTAATACTGCCTACCCTGTAGGCCTGAAGGATATAGGGCTTACGGAGTTCACGATATTCCTGATAATAACTATAGGCATATTCATACAGGTTTTCACGTTCGCTTACTTTGGCAACTACGTTGCAAAAAGAATTAAAACGCGCATGCTGCCCAATGCCATACTCCTGCGTGGAGGGTCGTACATTGCCATAGCATTCATATTCCTCACGTTCACCAAATTTTCAGGGTTCGTAATACTGAACATCGTACTGTATGCGATAGGGGCAGGACTTGCATACTCGTTGTATTATACTGCATCCAATACGTTGGTTTTTGAAGCTATAGGGACGGAACACAGAGCCAGCAAGCTCGGAATATATACGTCCTTGGTTAGCGTATCTTTCCTAGTGGGCGCATTGCTAGCAGGATACATATCCTATTACTTAGGATATTCTGCTAGCTTTGTAGTTGCTGGATTGTTGTTAGTAGCAAGTGCTTTCATTTTTGAGGGTGCCAGCTCGAAGCTTAACACAAGTACAATTGATAAACAATAGAAATAGATGCGCAGGCGGATTGTGCCTGCGCTTAACTACCAATCATGCTTGATTTCCACCGACAAGTTTCATGCCTATGCCGGTGCCCATTTTCTTCCCGTATCCCAATTCTATCATGAGCATCCCTACGGGTTCTATGTATCTCGCTTTTTCGAGCATGCCCACGTCGACAGGTTCCATGCCTATGCCTCTTGCAAGCTCCATGACCTTTGCCTTTGCCCCCTCGTCGTCCCCAGCAATGAAAGTAGTAAGCTTTTCGGCGCCCAGTTGACCCGTCTTCATATTTTCGGCAAATATTGTATTGAACGCCTTGACGACCTTTGCGCCTTTTGCGTGCTTCGATATCTCTTCCGCCGCTGATTCACTGAAGCCCTTCGCCCATCTCATATGCTCATCCATAGGATTCGATACATCTATTAGTATCTTATCTCTCTCATTGTTCTTCATCTCATGTATGGCTTCCTTTGCTGAATGATACGGAACTGCGAGTATTATCAGTTCTGCGCCTTTCGATGCCTCTTCTATCGTTGCAACATTTGCGCCATTAAGTTTCGCTTTGGCCTCTTCGGGCTTCCTTGATCCGTATACCACTTCGTTGCCCTTCGATAGGGCCTCGCCTAAGCTTCTGCCTACATTCCCTGTCCCTATTATTGCTATTTTCATATTACCACGCATATTATTGGAAGTAAAACATTAAATTTTATTTGTAGAATGACTAGAATTAAAGCTGCTTCTTGCATATTCCATGTATGGATTTTGAATATAGACAGACGTGGCGCAATGTGGCCAGCAATACTGGCTTCTTTAGGCAATCTGGGCTTTGGCTTATGCTTGATTTGGCATTATGTCCTTAGCATTCTTTCTAAATCAACGCACATAGAATTTACGTACCTAGGGCTTTCGTTGGCTAAGGCATCGTGTGAAAGGCGCCATAACTTTTCAGGATTGCGAAAATGATGCAAGAGGATTGGCTTTATCATGTTGGCATACTTGTCAGCGCGCTCATCGTCAGTTTCAGAAAGCCATAATGAATAAAGCATTGAAAGTTGATGGATGTATGCAGGCACAAGCACTTTAGAATTGTCTACGGTTATCAGCTTTGAATAAAACAAAAGCTCGTCCGTACTCACGCCCAGAAATGAATGATTGCTAATTATTTCATTCTCGCCAATTATTCCCTTAAGTGATTCGTTTACTATGCTGTACTGCTCGTGCTTTAGGCCTATTTCAATGGTTATGGAGTTTATCTTGTCATAGAACTTTATGAATCTGCTTCTCACCTCTTCTACATAGAAGCCCATTTGATTGGCCTTTTGAGTGTCTACCCCTATCATCTTGCTGTTCGGTATCATGCAAGACAATGTGTCTGTTTTCACTTCAGGATTGCAACAGAAGCTGCTTGCTGCATCTGCGTATGAGAGCATTATTGGATTTCCGAAAACATATTTGGCGCGCTTATATGAATTTGCAAACGCCTTTGCAGAGTATGGTATTTCTTGGTTTTCAAGTTGCTTCTCCATAGAAATCAAATTCTTATCATGGGGGAGATATTTATTAATTCTGTTTTGCGTACTTAGCCCCTAGATTTTGGATATATTGAAAAGGATTTATAGGTAAATCAGAACTTTCAATGCTTCTTCACGTAAAAACCGAACAAAAACCTAACGGTCAAGAATCCTTAATAAACCTTAAACTCGGATATATCGTTAGGTGTAGCCAGGGGTAAAACCCTTGAAACTAAAAATAGGATATTGAAACTGCTTAAAGAGAAAAAGATGACGGTTACAGAGATGGGCGAGTGTTGGGACTTGCAAAGTCGACGGTAAGCCAGCATATATCAGAGCCGATTGGCATTGGCAGGGTAGAACAGGAGTATAATAGCCATTTCAAAAGGATAAAATATTACAAAGCTGCAGAAAGGCGCGCGGGCGAGGATAAAAAAGAGGGCAAGGCAAATGGATATGCAATAGGAATTTCGGCAATAGCAATCATTGGGATAATGCCTTTTGTTATAGTGCACTTTAGCTTTAGGGCTGTGCAAACAAATCAGACCACCACAATATCTGGATATAATACAGGCATAGGTGTGTTTTCATGCCCCGTCATCTTAATATTTAGGAATCCGAACAACACAGATGTTTATAACATAATTGAAGGAATAGCAAATGGCGACCACCGTTATACAACTTACATTGCTGCCAATGGGTCCAAATTCACCGCAAACATGGGAGGCCTAAGCTACACCGCACATAACGGAACATTATATGTACCGTCAATGAATTTAATATACCGCATATCGGGCAAACAGATAGACAGCTTGGAGGCAGGCATGGACAGCGGGTACTGTTACGATAAGAAGGCGCTTGACTTCTTTAACGTGAGCTTTACTGCACCAAAAGTAAAGTGCAAAGCGGCGATATTCGGCTGGTTTTATCAAGTGATATAAGTGTTTGCAACTAAATATAATCAATGAAGATAATATCATGGAACGTCAACGGCGTAAGAGCGGCAGTGAAGAAAGGACTTGTTGGGTTCATCGAGAAAGAATCCCCCGACCTACTTGCGCTGCAAGAGATCAAGTCATCTGAAAGCATACAGCACATTGAACTCCAGAAGCTCAGATACACGCAATACATAAACCCGGCAGTGAAGAAAGGGTATAGCGGCACCATGGTTTTAACAAAGGAAAAACCGCTTTCAGTATTAAATGGCATAGGCATAAAGGAATTCGACCACGAGGGCAGGGTTCAGACCCTTGAGTTTAAGAATTTCTATTTTATAAACACCTATTTCCCGAATTCGCAGAGGGACTTGAAAAGACTGGACTATAAACTTGGTTTTGACGCCGCATTCATGAGCTATACGGATAAGTTGAAGGAGCAAAAGCCTCTTGTCGTATGCGGCGACATGAATGTTGCACACGCAGATATAGATATAGCAAGACCCAAAGAGAATTCGAATAACGCAGGATTTACAAAGGCAGAAAGAGATTGGATGACTTCATTCTTGTCTCATGGATTCATAGACGCCTACAGATATTTTCACAAAGATGATGTAAAATATTCCTGGTGGTCGTATAGATTCAGCGCAAGGAAGAAAAATATAGGGTGGCGGATAGATTATTTCTTAGTTACGAACGACATTATAAGTAGAATTTCGGATTCTGGCATAATGGATAGCGTAGAGGGATCTGACCATGCGCCCATAAATCTGATTTTAAAGCCATAACCCTTTGGCTTATACAATCACAAGCGGTATCTCCATTTCGTCTTTGGACATTCCGCCATGATGGCCGAATATTTTTTTCTCGTAGTCCTTCTTGTCAGGGTATTTGTAGTAAAGGAAGCTGCTGCCCTTCGCTATTGCTATGTGCGTTCCAAATCGGTATCGCAACCAATTGCTGACTTTTGGTTTTCCGAACATTCCAGACCTTATTGCTTCGTCTGAATCAGCAAGATATGCACTCTTCCCATAACTCCTTTGAAATTCGTCTTCAAAGAGCTTGCTTTTTCCATCAACCACATTAAAGAACATTGATCTGTGGGTTCCCCATGGATATGTGGTAAGGTTTTCCAGCACTTTGCTCTGCGGCGATATCTTTCTTAAATCTTTTTCATTGAATGATCCTTGGCCATGATCCGATGTGATTACAGTCTCCCATCCCCTTTGCTTAAGCGCAGGAATCAGTTTTTCCGCCAAGCGCTCAAGGGCATATCTAGTAATCTCCAAACCGTCGTATGTGCTTTTTGTATATACATGCTGTGCATGATCCACATAATCAATGTATGCATATATAGTTTCTTTAGAATTCGACTTTATCGCTTTCAATACCTGTATTATCATGTCATCCATCGATATATATTTGCTGTAGTTGATTTTATCCAATGCATTCAGATTCCTCCCCTTGTTCAATATGTTTTCATGTTGCAGGTAAAGGAACCCTTTGTGCCTGGACATTTTTATTAATGTATGCATCTCAGGAAATATGGGATATTTGTCTGTTTTCCCCAATGCTTCGTCTAGGCTCGGACCCCAAGGTATATTAAATACATCCAGCATATTTCCATATTCTTTCATAGGTATTGGGCTTCCGACAATGCCGTGCTCGGCTATTGTCAACCCACTGTCTATGCTTGTCATTACCGATGGCGTAAACGAAGGAAACATTGTCTTTATTTTTTCTATTTTTGCATCGGAAAAAGCCTTTGATAACACTGGGCTTTTATTCATAGCCATATTAAGGAGGTCGTATCCTAAACCGTCTATGACAAGGAAGAAACGCTTCGTTTTGTGTTTGCCTATAAGGCTTCCTCCGCCTTCTGCGACTTCCTTTGCAATTTCAAGATTGCTCCTTGACAATTCAGGAAGTGAAAAACCTTCTTTCTCCAAATCAGATCTCAAGCTTGACATGCGAACACTAGCTAGGATAAATGAGTATGCATAACTAAAAACTTTTTCATGTGCATAAAGCCCGGATTTATTACATAACTGGCCGACCAAATAGCGTTGAGATGAGGCAATGGCATAAGGACTTTTAGGTTCATGAAGACATCGTTAGTTTGACTGCAATTGCGTTAATGCCTATGGCGCCCAATCATACCATATTTAATGCAGTATGGCTCGCCAGCAAGGGGAAATATTAATGCCTGCTGCAGCGGGACCGAGGCAAAGCTAGGCCTTTGCAATAAACAACTGCAAAAAAGATGCAGATAGCAGGAAGAAGCTACAGCTCCCCTACTCTCCTCTTCTGCGCTCTCTTAAGGCGCTTTCGCCTTTTCTTGAGCCATTTCCAGCGCATTCTTCCTTTTTTCTTCCACTTTCTAGGTATGCTTCCCAAAATTACACCTTAATCAAGCATTATAAGCTCTAGTATCTGAATAAGAAAATATTTATACTATATAAATAAATACCTATACATAAAGTGGTTGTATTATGCACAAAGGATTTTTAGTGTGGGCAATAATGATTATAGTGATAGCGATACTAGGATATCTGATTACTGGATATAATTTTATATTGCACCCGCTGCCTGCTTCTACGACAATATCCCCTATTGCCACTACTGCGACAACCACTGCACCTACCACGACGATAATATATTCTGCGAGCTGCAATAACTTCTCCATATTGTCTGCTCTGTTCAACAAAACGTATACTGGAACATGCATGTGGGGAGGAGGAGCATTAGGCATATGGCTTGCAAACGGCAACAGCAACTATACCAATTTCACGATTATAGGTGCGAATAACGTAACATACCTTAACCAAAGCATAAACTATGGCTGCATAGCATTATTCAGCAACTTTTCAATGCCTGCACAAACTTATAAGATAACAATGCATAGAGGTTTTGCAGGAGGATCATGCAACAATAAATATTCGATAATAAACCTGAATACTACGCTTGTGCCTCCAAAGAATGCCGTATACAAAAATATATATAGTGGCAAATTCGCAAGCGGCACTTATATTGGCTGGAACCTTACAGGCAAAGGCTTTGACAGCAGACCCATAAATGCCAGCTATGCAGATATACACAACTGCACTGCTGGAGGGCCGTGGACAGGATACAACGGCACGTATTTTGCTTCTACATACAACTGTGGGTCCTCGAATGCTGCAGGAAATCTGACTTCAAGCCCGTTTTATGCGTCCGAACATTTCATTGATTTCCAGACCATAAGCCCCGAAAACAATTTGATTTATGTAGAGATTCTTGAAAATGGAATACCTGAGATAATAGCGCATTACAATACGTTCAACGAAAGCGCGTTTGGCGCCAGCGGATCATATACATTCAGAAATGTGACTATACCAATAGGAACTTTGATTGGCAAAAACTTAACGTTGCGCGTGGTGGCAGACACTTCTACTAGCGGCGAATTTGTAGCAGTAGGCGATTTCAGACTATCGGGCCGGCCATTACAGAGCTATGGCGTAGTCTCAAACATATCAATATTGAATTGATTTTGCAGGTTCGCTCGGCGCAGATTTTGGAAGTATATTCAGTGCGACGCTCCCAGAAGGAATGAGTGCAATCAACGTAGCAAAAGCAGCAGGGCTTAATGCTGTGAAAATGGGCCTCAGCTTTGGTGCATTCGATGCAACTATTTCTGTTTCTGTTGCAGCGTTTGGCGGAGCGGCTTCACCCACCAGCGGTACACTACATAACCCCACAGGGCAAACAGCACAATCGCAATCGTCAGGGGCAAAACCGCAATCGTCATTTTCTCTCGTTGGTAATTATACCCCCTCAGAATATTTAAATGTTGGAGTTTCTGGTGCATCTTTTAGACGAGGAAGAAACGAAAGGGGCAAAAATTTCTGCCTATTTCGTGATCTTCTCAAGTATCGGATATGTTTCGTATAGGTTTTCTTGCAGCAGCTGCTGGTATACCATGTAGATTATACCGACCGTAAGAAGTATCCCCATGCCTGTGCCTATGGCGCCCGTGAGCGTTGCTATGGCTGCAAGGAATCCTACGAACAGGCTGCCCAATACAGTAACATTTGGTATGTATTTGTTGAGCACGTTTTCTATAATCCTTGGGTCTCTTCTGAAGCCAGGTATCTGCCATCCTGTTGTGCCAAGTTGCTCTGCAAGATGTTTTGGACTCTGCCCGGTCATTTCTATCCAGAACTTCCCGAATATCACGCAAAGCACAAGAAGCACGCCTATATATACTAGGACATGTATCCACTCTGGAATCAACAGCATCCCGCCCCATGGTAGAAAGAGCTCACTTGTATGGGTCAGCAAATAGCCGAAATATGCACCATATCCGCCTATTCCATACGGTGCTGCATACGGCAATGGAAATGTGGGGGATATAAGGTATGCCAATCCACCGCTCAATTGCAATGAGCCTCCCACTGGCTGGTAAAATGCTATGAACTTCGCAAGGCCGGCAAATGTGCCATGGACCCCTGCAAGGAATCTAAACCATACCGTGAGGCTGAGCTCTAGCGATGATGCAAGTATGACTGGGAGTACGCTTACGTACAAAAATGGAATTGGAAGCCGACCCCCAATGCCCCGCAATTGCTCAAAGCTTAGGGGAAGTTCCACTTTCATTTCATACGCATATATGCTCACTAAGAATATTATTACCGCAAAGAAGAGCGGGCCAAATGCCATCAGCGCGTTTGCAGGTGCAGCTGCACCGCCGGCCTGAATGGCAGCTATAGCCTCTGGTATCAGTATGCTGAATGTTCCTGCTACTATCGCATAAGAAACACCAGCAGCTATGAATATATTTATACCTGATGTTATCCCGTATTTTGTCATTATTTCGTCGAGGAATATTATTATTATGGCGCCGATTGCCATCTGCAGCACGACGTATCCTATGACCGACGGTGATGCTACCGGCACATATCCGCTTATGACGAATATCAATGATTCTATTACTGCTATTGATATGGCGAAGAGCTTCTGCATTGCCTGCCATCTCGATTTGTTGGTTATGTCATTAAGGTCTATCTTTATTATGCCTGACCCAGATACGAGCTGCAATATTATGCTAGACAATACTATCGGACCTATGCCTACGGTGATGAGGCTGCCGACCTTCGCCGCAAATATTATGCTTATAAGCTGCAGCAGCGGCTGCGTAACTGCGGTAGGATTAACGCCTATCGCATATATGTTATAGAGCAAGAAATATACCGTAAGTATGCCTGCCGTCCAGTACATCTTCTCCCTTAAAGAGAGAGGCTTAGCTGGACCTTTTATTGACGGTATGTATGGGGCTATCTTGTCCATGAATTCCAAAGCCATAGGATCAACTTGAATTTGTCACTTATTCTTTTTATTTATTCGTATGCTGTATAAATCATTTTCGCTCTTGAGCTTGGCGTCACAGGCCATATCTTTTCCAAGTACCCCGCTTAGGAAGGCTACTGCGAGTTCCACGAATTCGCTGCGGGACTGTGATGAATCGAACATCAGTTCAGCGTCCAGCGCATTGGCGCTCTTAATATTTAACTTGCCAAGGTTTAATAGGTTTATGTTTTGCTGCGCCAATGCGGCCAGACCGCCGTCCTTCAGCTTCTTGGGTTTCTTTGCATTGGACATCTGCAGTATGGTTTTCCCGAAGTAGCCCAGCAAATCCTTCATATTATCAAGATATTCCCTTTCCATTATAACCTGGTATATAAGATTAAGATAGCTCTTTGAAAACGTGTCTGGTTTTGCAGTAGGCTTGCCATCTGAGATGTATTTAGCAAGAGCGTTTATATGGCGAAGGTTGTCCTTATTCACATCTGAAGCAGCTTTGGAATTGGATGTTGAGAACCTGCAATAGCTGGCGCCCGCGTGCCCGCATTCCTCCTCGCTGACCGGGACATAATGCCCGATAGCTGCAGTAAGGAATCCGGATATTACGCCGGATTCGAAAACGTGCATATTTCCCCCGAGGTCTGGGCCCGCACCGTAAAGCTTTATGACTACCTTGTCTGGAAAAATGTCATAGCTCGATGCCATATATCCTGCTTTCTCGAAGAATTCTGATAGGTCCTTTACTGAATCCTGATACCATGCGTAACGTTTCTGCAGTTTATTGATCCGGTATAAGAACATGCCGTTGGATATGCCCGCCATGTATGAAAGTTTTCTCATGCTTTTAGTAAAGCCTGACAGAATCTGCGCAAGAAGCACGCTTTCGCCGCTGGTGGTTCCAGAATCGCGGTTTCCGAGTATGTCCAGGATAAGGGCCTCGTTTATGGATTTTGGAACGATGGCATGCGCATCTTGATTTGAATGCATGCGCTTGGTTGTTTTCTTCTCTTGCAGATCTCCCGTGCGTAAAGCTTTATGCAAACGTATGCCCGCATGGCGTTTGGCATTTTTCGTGCGTTTTTTTGCCATAGCAGGTTTGGTTCTAGAATACGCATGCCTATTCCGGGTTTTATTTTTTGGATGGGTGATTTTAGTTTTGCCACTTCCATGTTTGGGCTTGACATGCCCATATCCCCTGCCGGATGGCATCATTACACCAAATATATTATATGCTACAAATCTAAAAAAGTTGATATGTTTTATCAGTAGTGCAATTATATCAAGGTATTCGGACCTAAGTGAGACTCCTGCTTTCAGGCAGGGAATTACGCCGCTTTATCTTCTGCTTCTGACGCCTTGGAAAATGCCAGCTTAAAATCAGTTATGCGATTCTGCTTCTTTCTGAGACGCTTCGTATTCGTCAAGCCATTCCATATGCCATGAATACGGGCTGTCCTTTATTACTATGAATTTCCTGTCATTATTTGGATCGCTGGCTAATTTCTGTTCCCTCTTTGCTCTCTTGTAGTGCATTATCATTTTGGATATTGCATTCATTTTACCACCTTGCATTCAACACTTTCTTTTCCGATTTATGTAACAACCATTTAACCCATTCTTGAACGTTTAACATGCGATAGCAAAATTTAAATACCTTCCAATTCATGTCTTTGGGCAATAGGCATGGGCATTATTGGCTATATGATGGTTTTAGGCATTTTTCCAGACTGATAAAAAATTAGCATCATATTTATCGCTATAAAAATCCCCAAAAGGGTGAAATTATATCTAGATATGAATGATATCACATTGCCCACAGCTATGAAATTAAGGCCCAACGGATACAATATGGATCCAAGGATGGGCGTTTCGCATCCACAGCTTGCCACCAACCCGCCGACGGAGGGCATAGCCACGCTTATTGCACTGCTAGGTATAGCGGATTTAGAAATGGATTTGCGCCTTCGCCTGCTTTGCATAATTCCGAAGACGCTCAAACTCAGCAGAATTGCAGATGTTGCTATCAGCGTGTCTACCATATACATAGGTACGGTGGTTATGAATATCCCATAACTGCTCAGCCTTATCAGATAATTGTAAAAAAGATAGTAGGCTATGAATGCAGCTACCGCTATTGCTATATATGCAGGCTTTGTAAATACCTTTTTCAATATATGGGCGCGGCTTGAAAAAAAACCTTTTTTCATCAATACCCTCCTTTTATCTCCATCTGCTGTATCGCAGGCAGAGTGCATATGGGCGCTGAATTGTTGATGGACGAACACGCCATTGCTATGTATATGTCAGCGGCCGCATATTCAGTCCATGCGAATTGATCGCTCGGCTTTGAGAGGGCGTTAAACACATCCTTATGGGTCATATACGTAAGCGTAAGGTTTTGCGTTGTTGGTGTAGAATTGCCAAAATCCACCGCGTCTGCGCCCGGCACATTGTATTTGCCCCATATAGTATATGGAGTGCCCTGGAAATTGTTCAGCCTTGCTATAAATTCAAATGCATCTTTGTACGGCACATTGCCAGTAGCATTTATCCTTTGCTGCATAAGTGCAGGAGAATTGAGTTGGAAGCCGCTGGTTATCGGCATTGCATCGTCTATAGATATGAAATTAAGATATTTGCTGCTGTAAAAATTGCCAAGATCTTCCGCAGAAATGTTGTAGTGCGACGGGGACCAATACAAGGTAGGCAGGTCGTGGTCGCCGAAAGAGCTATATCCTTCGAATAAATGAGAAAAATTCCCAAACCTTCCCAGTGCAAGAGCCATTGCCCACCTGTTCTCCCCGCAGAATACGCATGTTATAGACCCAAGGTATATTACTGTCGGCTTGCCGTTGAGTATGAACGGGTTAACTTTTATAGGTGTAACGCCTACATTGTTGTTTATGCTGCCGTTGAGCAGCATGAGGCCAGCAGTTTCAAAATAAGAATCAGGTGCGTTGTTTATGACCGAAAGATATGATGAATTGAGGGGCTTGTTTATGTTTGTAAGCCTTTGCCCAAATGAAGCATTTGCAGTTATGACGGGAAATCCCGGCAATGATGTGTTTGGCACTATCATGCTGCCATTTATGTTATAGCTTTTTATTGAAAGCAGCGAAGTTCCATTAGCTGCGCCGGCAGATCCCGGCTGGGATGAGAGCAGCGTCACGTTACTTTGCAATGAGCTGATCTTAGCATTCAATGAATTGATGTCGGAGAATGCCACTGCCAGCAATGCTATTATAATTACAAGCAATGCGACGTTTATGCCCTTATATGGGATCTTCGATTTTCCAGAATTTTTTTTGTATCGCACTGCATTACCTTGTATGAAATTTTGTATCACATATAATTATATTTTACCTAACATTACATTTATTACAGGTTATGCCTCAGTTGCATACTGCTTTGGTAATTATATGGCGGCAATCGCGAAACAGATTACTTCTGAAGATGAATCAAAATATAAAACATTGATCGAGTTGGCAGATGCGCATTGCCATCTATATGCCTTTGATGGCAGCGCGATAGCTGACGCAGTTGCTGGGGGAGTGGCAACCATGATAAGCAATGGAATAGATACCAAATCAAACCTTAAGACACTTGAGGTATCTGATGGCAGGCATGTATTCCCCGCATTGGGCATACACCCCGATTACGCAGAGAATATAGGCGACGATGAGATAGAATATAATATACGCTTGATAAGGGAGAATAAGAATATCGTTAAATCTATAGGCGAAATCGGCCTGGATTTTACACACGCAAATGGGATTAAAGGCATTGAGAAGCAGATCGCGCTGTTTGAAACGTTCATAGACCTTTCAAATGAACTAAACCTGCCTATAAGCGTGCATTCCAGGGATGCGATGCAACAGGTGCTGCACATACTTGATGAAAAGGATGCACATGCAGTGCATCTGCATTTCTTTGAAGGCAATGTAGATAATGCAATTGAAGCGGCGCGGCGCGGCTATATGATATCTGTGCCACCCTTAAAATCAGGATCCAGGACATCTGCCATAAAAGCCGTGCCGATTGGGAACCTGATGGCGGAAACAGATTCGCCGACTGCAAATTCGTCGCCTTCCGATGTCGACAAGGCGGTAAGTATTATAGCTGATGCCAAAGGCATGCGATATGAAGATGCTGCGCACATATTAACTGAAAATACAAAAAGGTTCTTTAATATTAGCACCGCTAAGTTTATGCGCAATGCGGGCCCGTAGCTCAGCTTGGACAGAGCAACAGCCTTCTAAGCTGATGGTCGCGGGTTCAAAATAGGGTACACATATTTACTGCTTTGTGAAAATCCCGCCGGGCCCGCTATTTATGCTTAAGGTGAATCTAATGGCCAACAATATCAAGATACTAGCATTTGCAGGCAGCTTAAGGAAGAACTCATACAACGAAGCTTTAATAAAAGAAGCGGCAGGGCTGCAAAAGGAAGGCGTTACAATAGAGATATTCGGCTTGGAGGGCATACCTCTATACAATCAGGATCTTGAAAAAGATGCGCCGGCCAAGGTAAAGGCATTCAAAGAAAGTATCCGGTCCGCAGATGCACTCCTTATAGCAATACCTGAATACAACAGGTCGCTCCCAGGTGTTTTGAAGAATGCAATAGACTGGGCTTCAAGACCGTACGGCGACAATTCGTTCGATGACAAACCAGTAGCTACATTCGGCGCAACCGGAGGAAGCATAGGCACAGCGGTTGCACAATATCATTTCAGGGAAATAGCTGCATTCCTAAACATGCATCCGTTAGAGAAACCGCAGATGTTTGTTACAGATGCACATAAAAAGATAGAGAATGGTAAGGTCGTTGATGAAGAAACAAAAAAACGCATTGCAGAAATGGTAGACGCGCTTGTGAAATGGACTAAAAGAATTAATGGCAAGTGAATAATGTAAACACAGCCGCAGTAGATGAGAACACAACAAGTGTTGCAATTACTGCATCAAATCATAATTCGGACACTGCATGCTCTGGAACTGCATTTGACTGCGTCCTGCCGCCGCGCCTCTTCTGCTTTTCAGTTCGCGCATTCGCAAATTCGATTTCTAGGTCTTCTTCGGCATCGCTGTCCATCCATGCTTTTATGTACGTAGCTATATTCCTAAATGGGCGGGAATACCTATCCGTGAGCTCGTATGCGTTGGCTTCATGCTTTATCAGACCTATCTGCACAGCGTAATCAAGGTATCGCTTTGCAGTTGCAATCGGTATCCCTTCAGGTATGTCTTTTAGCCTTAGTTTGCCGCTTTTCTTTACTGCTAAAATAAGTTTGCCGAACCTGTATGCTTCGGTTTCATTCTCAAAGAATATCTTTGCAATTTCCTTTATTTTTGGCGACCTTATCTTATCCTTCAGCGGTGCGTCTTCAAATTCCCAGTATTTTATTGCCATATGGACCACAAATGCTAACCATCCGTCTTTACTCATTTTATTTTTATAAATGTGATGGAATCCCCATCCTTGAGTACATGCTCTATGCCAACCCTTTGATTGGCAAACTTTACACTTCTGCCGTTCACATATGCACATTTTAGTTCGCTTGATATCTCAGTGTGCAGCCGTTTTGCCAGATTGCCCACAGTGATGCCTGATTTTGTTGTTATGGGCTGTCCGATCTTGTCCAGCCTTGGCTTTAAGTAAACGCGCATTATGCTTAGATTGCCGTATATCTTTGCCCTCAATGATTCTAGATTATCCATATTTAATGCGCTTATCGGGATTGCCTCCATCTTGTACCTAAAGGATATTTGGTCCGCAACCTTCTGAAAATCCGGGGCCATGTCTATCTTGTTGAGCACCATTATCGCATTTAGGTAAAGCGACTTGTTGGATATGAATGATATGAATTCATCTTCTTCAACTGGATCCCATATTCTTACATTTGCATTGAATATCCCGAAACCGTTAAGGACAATCTTTATATCATCATATGACATCTTTGATTTGTTTACTTCTAGCAGTATGCCATGCCCGTCCCGATTCTGCCTTACTTGAATGTTCGGCTTTTTCTTGTTTATGTATATGTTCAATGAAAAAAGTTCGTCCAGTATGGTGTCTATCTGGCCGAGATTTGTGATGTCTATCACGAATATAACGAGGTCGGATACGCGCATCTGCGCTATGACACTTGAACCGCCGCCCAAGCCCTTATGGGCACCCGCAATCAGTCCGGGCATGTCCAATATCTGAATATGCGCATCGCGATATACCATAATGCCTGGTATTATATCTGTCGTCGTAAATGCATATTGCGCAGTCTTAGAATTTGCGTTGGTAAGCGCGTTCAATATCGAAGATTTGCCTGCACTTGGGAATCCAAGTAGCGTTACTGTTGCATCCCCGGTCTTTTTTACGAAAAATCCGCTTCCATGAACCCGTTTGCTTGCGTTTATGACCTCTTTTTTGACCGTCGCAACCTTGGACCTGAGCTTTGCGAGATGCTTGTTTGTTGCCTTGTTGTCCTTGGTTTTGGAAAGCTCCTCCTCCAATTCTTTGAGCCTTCCTTCAAGATATTCCTTGTTCGCCATTCGATCCCGGTGATGCATATATTTATGTATATAATTTAGTACTTTAGTAAAGTTATATAGATGCAGGTGTAATGCATAACATATTTATGTTTATATACTTTACCTGTTAACATACAAAAATGTTGCTGAAAAAGTGAGCAAATGGCAGCCAAGAAAAAAGTAAAAAAGAGCACGAAAAAAAGCGCAAAGAGCGCTAAAAAGGGCTCTAAGAAAAAGGCAAAGAAGAGATAGTTTGGGTATTAGCCCATTGATTTGTTTTTTATTTTTGTGTTCTTTTTGTTTTGTTTGATAGATGGCTTATTATTTACCATCTCAGCCGAATTTTGAGAAAAATCGTTTCATATTTCTGTCATTTTTTAGCAGATTGAATGATTTCTTCATCTTATTGAAATCCGACAGCAATTCGTGCACATCCTTCTCCGTAGTGCCGCTGCCCATAGCGATTCTTTTTATCCTTTTGGCATCGTGTATAAGCCTTTCGTTAGAACGCTCTTGCGGAGTCATTGAAGCTATTATGACCTTGTATTTTTGCAATTTTCCTTCGCTTTTTTCAAGCATGTCTTTAGGCACATCTGGGGCGCCCATCATGCCAAAAACATTTTTTAGCGGTCCGACCTTATTTAAGGTTTTCAGCTGGGCATAAAAGCTTTCGAAATTAAACTTGTCTATGTCTACTTCTTCCTGCTTTATGTCAGATTCAGCTATTGCGTTCTGCACATGCTCAACAAGTTTTGATATATTAGGTATGCCGAGAAGCTCTTCTATGAATCTGTCAGAATCGTATGGCTCCAAATCCTTTAATTTTTCTCCGACGCCTATGAACAGCACCTTAGATTTTGCAGCATTGGTAGCGCTCAGGGCTCCTCCGCCTTTTCCAGAACCGTCCATTTTTGTTATTACGACGCCAGTGAGTTTTATTGCAGAATCAAATTCTCGGGCCTGCCTTCCGGCAACCTGTCCGATGTCCGCACTTATGACCAGGATTTTATCATCAGGATTGAAAGCCTTATTTACTGCTTTCAACTCGTTTATGAGCTGCGAATCAAGAGCATTTCTTCCGCTGGTATCGCATATAATGACCTTCTTGTCTTTCAGTTCTTGGATCCCCTTTTCAGCTATCTTTGCCGCGTCGGTCTCGCCTTTTATGCCGAAAAAACCAATGTTTGCCTGCCTTGCAAGTGTTTCTAGCTGCTCGTATGCGGCAGGGCGGACTACATCGCAGCATATGACACCTGCACTGAAGCCACGATCTTGGTAGTATTTGGCAAGCTTTGCTGCTGTGGTCGTCTTGCCCGAGCCATATAGCCCAGCCAGAAGTATCTTTTGCCTGCCCATTTTCGGCGCGTATGTTGGCCCCATTAAGCTTACAAGCTCATCATAGACTATGTTTGTTATATATTCTCTTGGGTCCAGGCCAGCAGGCGGGCGGCTCTTGAGCGCCTTGTCTTCTATCGCTTTTGTGAGCTTGAAGACTAGGCTTACCTCTACGTCTGAAGACAAAAGCGTCTTCTGGAGCTCCTTGTTGAACTCTTTTATAGTCTTAGCGTCTATTATAGTTGCCCTTGACAGCTTCGCAAGTGCTTGTCTAAGGCCTTCGCCCAAATCCATGAAAACCAGTATAGAGCTATCTACTTTTTATTATTTATTTGTTTTGAATTGATGATTCATGCAGCAGATTGCAGTGCGCGGCTTTGCCGCTGCAATTTGGAAACTTGCGCTGCCGTATAACAATATAAATAGCATAATCATTTTAATCCTTTAAGAGATTTATTTAGGGTGTTGCATTGAAACTGGTTATCGCACAGGCAAATCTTACCCTTAAGGGAGGTGCGGAACGCGTCATACTTAAGATAGCTCAGCATTATGGCGCCATCATATACACGCCAGAATATGCTGAGGAAAGCACATTCGAAGGGTTCAAGGACATTGACATAAAGGTTATAGGGCGAGGCACGTTCGGAAGGATGCTGCCGTATGGAAGGCTTACCCAGGGGTTGGATTACGGCATGGGCTTCTACAATTTCAAAGTTGAAGAGGACTACGATGTTATAAATGCGCACATATCCCCAAGCAACTGGATAAGAAAGCACAACGACAGAGTATTGTGGTACTGCCATACGCCTTTGAGGGAGGTGTATGACCTTTACAGCTACAGAATGTCACTGAGGAACCCAATGAAGAGGCCAGTATATGCAGCAGGTGCCAGGATTGTCAGGCGCATAGACAGGAATGTGACTAAGGACATAGAGCTTATTTTCGCCAACAGCAGAAACACCAAGGGCAGGATATCAAAATATCTTGAGAGGGATGATGCAAAGGTGCTTCCCGGAGGGGTGGACTATGACAAATATAAAAATAAGGGTGATGAGGGGTATTTCTTTTACCCGTCAAGAATATCGCCCAACAAAAGACAGGACTATGCCATTGAGGCATTTAGGATATTCAGGAAAAACAAGAAATTCAGTAATTACAGGCTTATCATATTGGGCGACATTTCTAAGGATAAATTTTATTATGAATATTACCTTAGGGTGATGAAGCTCGCTGCAGAAACGGGAAACGTAATAGTAGCAAAGAGTGTAAGCGAGGCAATGCTGATAGATTTTTATTCTAGATCCACAGCTGTGCTTTATACGCCGTCCAATGAAGATTATGGGCTGGTGCCTTTGGAGGCCATGGCAAGCGGAAAACCGATAATAGCAGTAAATGAAGGTGGCCCTAAGGAAACTATAATTGATAGAGAAACAGGGTTCCTTGCAAACAGCAAGGAGGAAATGGCTAGGAAAATGGCGCTTATAGCAGGGAATGCAGACCTAGCCGAAAGGATGGGTAGGAATGGAATTGAAAGGGTCAAAAAACATTATTCGTGGGAAAGATTTTTCAAGCTGTTTGATGCAGGGCTTAAAAAAGTAAGGGATTCCGGATAATTTCTCATTTGACCTGCTTTGACGGCCTTTGCGGCTTGCCTTCGGAGGCAGGAGCATTTAGCGATATCACATACTTTGACATTATTCCTGCCGCGTATGCCAGTACCTTTCTTATATTTACTTCAGTGTTGGCTCCGGTGCATATCATCTTTCCATTCTTGAATAATATTATAACTGCTTTAGGTTCAGCAATTCTGAATATAGCGCCGGGAAACTGCTCTGGTTCATAGTCTACGGCTTTCACTTCCTTCGAAAGCGCATATAGGTCTATTACAGCGTGAAGGTCTGCACTCACAACTATATTCTGTATTTTTATCTTTGGAAACTCTATGTTGCCAGCAGAACTAGGTTGCAATGCGTTTTTTTCTATTTTTGTGTTGCCAGTTTTTTTTGAAGCCGTATAACCACCATCTATAGATAAGTTTAAAAACAAAAATATAAATATATAGTATTTATAGGGGCTTTTTTCATATGGCTAGAAATGTTGCAATAATCGGAGCAGGAGTCATAGGTTTAACGCTGGCCATTGCACTTGCAAAAAAGGGCATATATGTTACGGTATATGATGGCAAAAAGCGCGTATCGGATGGAGCGGAGAGGGCATCAGGCATACTCTCCAAGAACGGACTTGAAAGGCTTCGGATAAATTACAAAGACTCTATTGTAAACAGCCTGTATGGCGCGCGGCTGCACGCCAATAGGGCTGAATTGAATGTGAAATCGAAATCAGTGCAGGCATATGTTTTGGACCGCGGCATGTTTGTTGAGACGCTTTACAAAGACGCATTATCGTTTGGCGCGGATGTGGTGCTTGGACGAAGGCTGTACGAAAAGGATATAAAAGAGATCGCCAAGGATCCCGATTCCATAGTGGTCGGAGCAGACGGGGCAGTTTCCAGCGTTGCTAAGGCATTCGGATTTCCTAAAATAAATGAATATGTATTGACATATAAAGCAGAGTACAGCAAGGCCAAAATTGAGGATAAACACGTAGTGGACCTCTTTTTTTCAAACAGTATTTCTAACAGGTTCTTCGGATGGATGGCGCCATATTCTGACTCTAAACTCGAGATAGGGGTAGGCACCAGCGATAGCTCTAAAAGCAACAGCAGGAGCGCATTTGAAAAATTGGTAAAGAATAGCTCGATAGAGCGCGCAATAGACGGCGCGGTGCAGGATGGAGCGCATGCAAGCCTGATCCCATTGGCCGCAAGAAAGAAAACCGTAAATGGAAACGTATTGTTAGTAGGTGATGCAGCAGGACAGATAAAAGCAACCACAGGCGGAGGGATAATATTCGGCGCATCATGCGCTAAAACTGCTTCTGAAATAATAATACGCAACATAAACAGCAATGTTCCGCTATCGGCATACGAGAAAGAATGGAGGAAGAGATATGGGCTTGACCTTAAACTCCACTCAATTTTACACAGATATTATTCTGGAAGAGGAGCGCTAGGGCTCGAACTGCTCATGAAGACTGCAAAGCTTCTCGGGGCAGAAAATTTCTTCAGCAAATATGGCGATATGGATAGCCCGAAGGTTATGATAAAAAGATTCTTTTTGAGGGGACTGTCAGATTAGATAGCGTATGCAAATTTTAGATGCTTTATCATATCGTCTATGATTTCATTGCACTTCATCTTATTGTAATCTGTGGCAGGGATATCAGTATAAATATTCATATACGCATTTTGCAATTGATTGTAGCTGCTTTCAGTAGAGTATTGAAATAACTGCATTGAATTTTTCTTGAGCGAATAGACCTGTGCTGGCATATCCTTGTGATATATTGGCAGTATTTGCACGATGCGGTATACACCATAAAGATCCATGGTGCTTTCCCTGATGTACTCCAATGGGCCGTTTTCCGTCTTCCTCAATTCTTCAAGCGCGCACACCATAGCCTTTGACAGCTCTAATTTGGCTGCTTCATTCTTCAGCTTTGAAGAGCCTCTTAATGACGTTAGCCTTTTAAGAAACGAATTGCATTCTATCAGTTTGTCTTCTGCAGCAAACACGCGTTTGAGCAGTTCCTTTATCTCCCTATCCGTAGTCTCATATCTTTTAATTTCCCAATCATTAACCTGTTCTTTTGCGTTCTTGCTGTGATTTATAGAGCTTTGCATTTGCTCACCAGTATGATCCGGATTTTATATTATTAATATGTTTTGTCATATGCCAAGTAGCGCAGATGCTGCCTTTCCAGCTATTGTCATTACGGGCTGTGGGTAGATGCCAAACACTATTATCACGAACAACGCTATGGAAATCACTGCAATTATTGCTCTTGGGGCCATTATCCTTTCTTCCTTCTTTGGTTGGTACATTGCAATGATGACCTTGCTGTAATAATAGATAGACAAGAAGCTGTTGAGGATGCCTATAAATGCCAGAGCCAACAGATCTGATTTTATGGCACTTGTGAAAAGCAGGAATTTGCCGTCAAAGCCCATCAGAGGAGGTACCCCCGCCATGGAGAGCAATAGAAGCGATAACGCAATTGGCAGATACCTGTTCCTTGAACTCATCCCGCGGTATTCTTCTATGGTTTTTATGCCTTGGCTTTCCAAGAACATTATTACGGCGAACGCGCCTATGATCATGAAGGAGTGCGTGATCATCTGGAATATGCTGGCTTCCAAACCATATTGCGACGCTGCTGCGAACCCTACTAGTATGTAGCCGGCCTGAGATATGGATGAATATGCTAAAAGGCGCTTGACGCTTTTTTGCACCATCGCAGCGAGGTTGCCGAAGAACATAGTAAATATTGACAGGATCATGAAAATGGTTACGTATGTGCTGCTGTATGCTGCAAACATGGCAAACGATATCTCCATAATCGCAACCAACGCTACCTTCTTGTTTATGCCGGAAAGCATAGCAGACATATTCGTAGGGGCGCCAGAGTACACGTCAGGAACCCACAGATTGAACGGAGATAGTGCTGCTTCTATCGATAGGCCGCCTATGAAAAGCACTAGTGCCAGAAGGGCGAGGTAGCTGCCTTTTATCAGCCCAGATGCGCTGCCTATCTGCACCAATGACAACTGAGCGTCGTACGGAAATATTAGCGCCATTCCAAATACCAATATAGATATTGCAATGCCGGACATTATGAGTAGCTTGACTGATGACTCTATGAATTTCTTGCCGTTTATCGCTATCATGAATACAGTCGGTATCGATGCCAATTCCAGCGACAGCAAAAGCCCTATTAATGACGACGCCATAGGCACCATAATTATGCCCAAGGCAGCAAACCCAAACATCATGAAGAAAGAATCAAAACTTCCGGGTGCATCATATGAAAGGGCCATCACCAATAGCAGCGATATTGAAAATACGCCAACAAACAGCATTGAAAACGGATATATCCTGAATATATTTAGCAGGTAGAAGCTTGATCCAGAGGCAAATAGGTATGATGCCGTCAAGGTTATGGCTGCAAGTATTGCTGCCCCTAAAACGAATGACACCTTTTTACGCCTGTGGAATGGTGCAGACATAGCCGCAAGCGCCAACAGTGCCAGCAGCGCGAAAAGCGCATATCCGAAATATTCTATTGGTGCCATTTAAATACCTAAATTTTTACCATATTAAGAAATATGAATGGAAATATGCCGAAGAACAATACGGCTGCGATTGCTATCGCCATTGCAGCTCTCTGCGATTTGTTTATAATCCCGACATCTGGGAGTTTTTCCTTTGTTGACATTATAGACCTGCTTGCGGCCAGATACATATATGCGCCAAGAAGTATTATGCCTATCAGCGGTACGATTCCATATAATCCGAAAGCGCCAACAGTGCCTATGAATATCATTAGCTCTGCTATGAATCCAGCAGTCAATGGCATGCCTGTGGAGCTGAATATTGAGAATATAAACGAATAGGACGCGGATTTGGCCGACGATACCGCGCCCTTTAGTATGCTTATGCTCCTGGTGCCGTATGCGAACTCAAACGAGCCTATCGCTATGAACATCAATGCAATTGTAAATCCATGCGCAAGCATCATATATGCGGACCCGTATTCCCCTAGGTAATTCATAGCAGTTATGCCTGCCAATATTATGCCGCTTTCAATCATGCTTGTATACCCGGCCATTTTCTTCAAATCGTTCTGCCTCATTGCTGCAAAGGCAGAGTAAAATACGGATATGACAGCTATAGCGTATACATATGCTTTAAGCGTTTCTGCAACAGGAAGCAGATAGAATAATACGAGCATGCCATACGCTCCGAATTTTGAGAGCACTCCCGCAATCACCACTGAACCTGAAGTAGGCGCATCGGAATACGCGTTCGGCATCCAGGAGTGAAATGGAAATATTGGCATCTTTATGGCGAATGCTATGAACATGAGCATGAATATCGATTCCTGGATAGCAGTAGGTATTTCTGATGAATGTGCTGTTATGTAGCTTATGTTGAATGACCCTATAGGGGTATAAAAGTATATCAGCATTATCGCAAAGAGCAGCAGCGCGCTAGCAAATATGGAGTATATCAGGAAATTCTTCGCTGCAACATCCCTTGATGCGCTTCCGAACGATCGTATGATGAAGAATACAGATATGACCCCCACATCCCAGAAGATATAAAACAGGAACAGATTGGCAGACGCGAACAGGCCTATTGCCGAAAGCAGGAAAAGCAACAGCAACGAATTTATGGAACGAGTATTTGCGCCTCTGGAGCCCTGCCACACGATTGCGGCAAGCGTGACTATCAATGACATGACTATGAGCATGAGCGATATCGGGCTGAGTATGAAATGCAGCGAGATGCCCAATGAGCTTATGTACGGTAGGCTTTCCGATACCGCAAGATTACCTGATGTAAATGCGCTTATCGAATACGACATGTATGTGAGTACCAGCAGCACTGCAGCTATTGATATATGCTGCGAGTATCTCCTTCCGAAAATAATATTTGCAGCTATTGCTATTGCAATTGTAATGAGCGATATAAACAATATTTGGATCATATTTTCACACAGCGATGATTATTATTAATAATATTATGCCGGCGGCGAATGCAACCGCATATGTGTTAATCTGCCCGTTTACGGCCCTCCTTAGCTTTTCTGCTATGAATACGGTGCCGTCGCCACCCATTACCATAAACCAGTAAAGTGCGTAATCGAATGAATTTACTAGTCCGCCAAGTTCATAGACTGCACTGGCGATTATAGAATATGCCCAATTCACTGCAATGCTGTTGTATAATAGGGTATGAAGTATCCTATGCGACGACAGGCCTTTCAGGTTCATCTTGACATATGCGTAATAGGTTATAGATAAACCAAGGAGCACCGCTATTGTTTCCACTAATCCCGAAATAAATGAAATATGTAACGGCATATTAGTATTGACGAACGCATTCGAATATGGCAGATTAGGCAGGTATGCATATGCGAACGCGCCCACTACAACAAGGAATGCAAGCACTGCGATAGCGAACAGCATGGTCTTTGGTATGTTCTGGTATTTTGAGGTCAGCTCTGCGTCAATGCCTTTGGTAAGCGGATCGCGCATGGGTATGAAAAGCCATCTGAATATGTAGATGCTGCTTGCAAATTCCACTACAGTCAACAATATGTATACGTAAATATTGCTGGCTGCCGAGTCTATTGCAACTTTTCCGAAGAATCCGCTCAATGGGAATATGCCTGCAATTGATCCGACCCCAAAGAGCGTAGAAATGAAAAGAAGCCTGTTTTTTGAAGAGCCTTTTATTAGGTATATGTTCTCTGCGTTGTTATTAGCCTTCATTATGGACCCTGCACTCATGAAAAGCAGGGCCTTATAGAACGTCTGCACTATGAAGAAAAGCATTGCTGCCAAAAGAGCGTGAAGCCCCAGGGCGACAAGCATTATTCCCAGGTCTTCCATAGTTGAATATGCAAGTATCTTTTTAATGTGGCGCTCGGCTATCGCATTTGTCGCGCCTATGAATGCCGTGGCTATGCCGAATGCCAGTATGACGTAAAGCAGGTGTGCTTCATAAAAAAGAGGCAGAAGGAGCGCAACGAGAAAAACCCCGGCTTTTACCATTGTCGATGAATGCAGGAATGCAGATACGGGAGTAGGGCCCTCCATCGCATCGGCAAGCCATTCGTGAAAAGGGAATTGCGCTGATTTAGTGAACACTGCCGCCAATATCAGCAGCAGGGGAATCTGTATTGAATTTATATACGGGCTTGCCATTATCGAATAGAAATTGAATGTATGGAAGGAGTTCCATATGATTACCATTGCGGCCAGCATGGCCATATCGCCGATCAGTATGGTCGTTATCGACTTCCGGGCGGCGTAAGGCGCCTTTTCCCTGTGGTACCAGAACCCTATAAGCAGGTAGCTCGTTATGCCCAGCATTTCCCACGCTATGAACATTGCTATGAAGTTGGCGGATATCGCAAAAAGCATCATCGATGCAGCGAATATGCTGATCTCAAAGAAAAATCTTGGGCGTTCGCTAGGCACATCCATGTATCCTATCGAATAAAGCATTATAAGCGGGGCGATGAGCGCAACAAGCATGAGCAGTATGGCGTTGAGGGCGTATATCGCCATTGATATATGCACGGTTAGCCCGCCTATTGCAAACCATGTAATCGAATAGGCTTTGCCAAATGAATATAACACCGCATATGCAGCAAGGGCCAGTGATGCGATGCTGAACGCAAATGCGGTCCATCCGGCGATATGTGAGCGGCCTCGCATGAAAAGGGATATGAATCCGCCAAATAACAGCGGGGCGATTACAAATAATGGTAACATGCTTATCAATCCTTCAATTCCGAAAGCTTGGCTATATCCAGGCTGAATTCACTCTTAGCCATATACCTATAGAACGATATGAGCATTATCACTTCAGATGCAGCAACGGCCCATATGGCGAACAGAAGCGGGATTATGGCACTGCCAGAATAATATGTGAAGAAGGTAATTGCTACAAGCGATGCGCCTACAAGTATGATCTCTATCGACATGAGCATTATGACAAGGTGCCTGCTTGACGCTATGCCGGCTATGCCTATCGACAGGAGGGCAATGCCAAAGGTTATGAAGTATTCCATCATGGTCTTCCAATCCTCTTGAACAGTATTATTGAGCCGAATGCTGCTGCGAAAAGCATTATGGCAAGTATGTAAAACAGCGGCAGATATGCAGATATGGAATTCGATATGCCGCTGCCCGTAACGGTGCCCGGTGATCCCTGGGAAAATTGCAACGCATGCATAGGATATGCGATTGCGGCAAATAATATGATTGATACGGCTGCAAGTTTTGCTGCATTCGTGTGCGGAAACTTCGAATAGCTCGTAGATGCGACGCCGATCACGAAATATGTTGTAATGCCCCCTATAAGTATGAAAAGCTGTATTATTGCCATTAGGGGCTGGCCCAATATCAGGAACATTAGCGAGTTTAACAGGAATATGGCTGCCAGCATTATGCCGATATGCAGAAGGTCCTTCAGCGCGAATATCGCAGCTATCGAAATCAATTCCAATGCAGCTATCGCCAGAAACTCAACGAGCATAATTGCACCACATCATCCTAGGTCTTCAGGCCTCTTTATATACTCCCTTCTGTCGAACGCTTCGAAGCCGTAATCCTTTGTCAATATAAGGCATTTCGGAGGGCATACCTCTTCGCATAAAGCGCAGAAAAGACACCTCTCCAGATTGACTAGCGGCATCTTCTTCGTGCCTTTCTCTGTTTCAATGTCAACCATGTCTATGGTCTGGTTTGGGCATATCCTTGCGCATGCGGCGCAGCTTATGCATGTCTTTATGTCAAGCTTGTGTATGCCCCTGTAATTGTCCGTGAGCTCTTCCCTCTGCTCTGGAAATTCGAGCGTGGCAGGCTTTTGCAGGAGGCCCTTCCCTACCTTCATTATGCTTTTCCCTATCATTTATACACCAACCACGATAAATATTATATATGCAAGGAATAAATTGATTACAGAAAGAGGCAGCAGGTAGGTCCACCCTATCTTAAGCAGCCTATCTATCCTCATCCTCACAGTAGTCGCCCGTATTATGACTATGAATATGGTAAGTATTACCACCTTGATCATAAGCCATATGAATGGAGGCAATACTGGGCCATTCCATCCGCCCAGAAACAACAGGGATATCAGCAGCGTGCCCACAAACATCCTTGTATAATCTAAGAAGAGCGCAAGCCCATAGTATGGGGCGCTTACATCTGTCAGCCATCCGGATATCAATTCGTTGTCGGCTTCGCGGAGGTCGAATGGAGGCCTCTCCAGCTCAGCAAGCATCACTATGAAGAATATTGCAAATCCTATCGGCATCATCAATGCAAACCATATGTGGGATTGTGAGCCTACTATGGCTGAAAGGCTAAAGCTATGCGAGGCGAGCGCAACGGCAGCTAGGACTATCATCAAAGGCACCTCATAGCTTATCAGCATGACTACCGACCTCTGGGCGCTTATAGAGCCAAACTTATTGCCGCTTGTCCACCCTGCAAGAAAAAGCAGAAGCGGCATGAACGAGAGTATCAGGAATACGACTATAAGCCCGAATGTAGTATTGATTCCTACAAATGATGCGTTCAGAGGTATGAACGCCAGCGCCAATACAAATAGGGCGTATACCACTGGAAGAACCATTGCAAACAGAGGCATGTCTGCTTCATCCGGAACGATGTTCTCTTTTGAAAGCAGCTTGACTACGTCGGCCATATTTTGAAGTATTCCGTATTTGCCAACGTATGTGGGCCCATGCCTTGATTGCATCCTTGCCATTATCTTTCGCTCGGCCCAGCCAAACAAGTATACAAAAAGCGTAACCAGCATGAAGAGCAGTATTGCAAATACTGCCAATGCAATTATAATGGATAGCCCGAATGCGAGGGAATGGGGAAGCACTTTGGATAGATATGCGTCGACGATGCCGAAATACTGGCTTATTGAAGGTGAATCTATCTGAAACATCCAACCACATCCTTATCTCAGGTATGTTTATAACTTATTTTATTTATATTCATATAGTAAATGTAAAAAGGTGCTGCAATAATAAGCGAAACTGCAAAAGCGATATTAGAGGATGGAAGCATACGCATTAAGGTAAAGCGCGCAGGGATGCTGCAGTATGTGGTTTTCAAAGTGAAGCGCATGCCCATAGGAAGCAGTACATTTGCAGAGCTCTTTTTAGATAGGATAATTGACATGAGCGAACTGCAAAGGCTGGCGAACCAGCTCAAGCTTCCAGTAGAAGCAGAAAATGGAAGGGCTTTCCCTGAAGGCATGGGCGCAAAGGATTTCATCGGGTTTTGAGGGCCTTTTATCAGATACCGTCATCCGAAGAATGCATTTGTTGCATTGAATGTGCCATTGACTGACCTTGCCACGTTTTCGTATGTGTAATTCATATGCATCTCGTATGCGGTGGTGATGCTTGCAATTGGCACGGGTATGTTGTGGCATGCGACCGTATCATTGGCGCTTGCGCCGCTGGCTATCGTCTGATTTATGGTCTGGTTGACTTCTTCTCCAGATATGAAGCACGATAGGGTGTTTATGTGGATCGCATGTGGCAGCCCGTTGAGTATCTGCATGGATGCATAGTCATCTGATGTATTGAACGCCAGCGCCTTGCACCCCATTGAAGAATTGCTTATGCTGCACGAATTCTTGAACGCCGGTTGCCATATTGCGCTGCGCTGGCTTAGGTTCAGCGCCTGTATCAGCTTGGCGGAATTGTAATGTGCATTCAATGCATTTGAAGAGTTGACAAACGAATATAATATTGCAGTATAGTTGGTGCCGATCTCCTCCGATTTTATGAATGAGTAATTGGCAAGCGATGACGCCGCCCCGTTTATTGGCGCCAGGTATATTGAGCATACGCTTGTGCCGGTTTTGTTGCTATTATATATTAGGCCTAAGCAGCTACGCGTAGAATTGTAAATGCCGGATACGTTCAATGGATGTGCGTTCTTTTGCAGGTATGCTGCAAATGTCCCAAAACTGTTTTGGAACATATTCATGTAATATGTGCGGTTCGATGAAATTCCAAATGCCTGGCCTATTTGGGTGGAATTAGTATATGTGAAATTGGCAAGATGCGCACCAAATGTGTGATTTGACTTAGATGCCGCAATTATGGCATTGGCCTCTGATGGCTGATAAGTTTTTGATATCACATTCATGCATGTTGCATTGCCTAATTCGTTGTAGTACGCCATCACCTTTGTCCAGCCCCCGTATGTAAGTGTGCATATGCTCGTATCGTTGTTTGCCTTGGCAAACGTAGCGGTGTTGCCGCCGGCCGTGAAATTGTATACAGGTATATTGAAGGTAGAAAGAAGAAGGGCTATCTTTTCGCTCGTCAATGCCCCTTGTATCCACGCTCCGTAAGCTATGCTCCCGTTGCGATACTTGGCATATACGCCGTTTTCTACATTTATCAGCGGCAAAATATCCGTGAATACCTTTGATATTATGCCTTGCGATGGGCCGAATAGCATCTTGAAGTTGCTAATATTATAGGAATCGTATGCAAGCGATGAAAATGCAGCGCCTTTAGGGAAGAGTGAAAACTCGGTAGTATTTATTATGCCGTTGTTTGGTATGAATGTATATAAATCAGGCGTCTGTGGGGCTTCAACCTTAATGTTAACATCGCTTGAAGCATCCGGCCTGTTTGCTATATTTAGGACATTGGCAGGATCAAGAACTGCAGAAAACTGGTACGTGCCGTTTGCATTGTATGTATAGTTTTCATTTACCGATACGTTTGAATTTGCAGGTATCGATACCTTATAGAACGCAAGCTCGGTGCCGTTTAAGTAAAATCCCAAAGGTATGGCCTTGGCGTAAAAATTGCCTTTATTATATACAGTTATAAGAAAGTGTGACGTCTGATATGGGTATAGGGCATTGGATGCGCCATAATTCAGGGCGGCTATATGCACCGCCACATTATATGAAGAGGGAGACTTTAACATTAGCGCAGATATGAAGACTATTAATGCGATCGCTATCGCAAGTATACCATAAAATACAACATTCTTAGACACCATTGCATTACCTTTTGCTCAATTCTTTTATTACAGTCGATACCTTGCCTTTTATCGGGTATATCCCTGATTCGAAGTAGTTCTCCACCCACGCATCGATGTCATACCTGTCATATCCGTCAGGAATTATGAAGCGGTACTTGCCCTTTGAATGTGCAAGAACACCTGCATTTGCAAGCTGCAGGAGATGGTACCTCAATGTCTTTTCATTTATTGGGGCCCATGCCTCGCCTATGTACTTCGACAATTCCTCTACAGTGGGATCCTCGTTTTTCGTGAATTGGAAGTATAACATCGAATCTAATACGGATATTGCGCTGAGCCTTGATTCGCCAGGATTTATTACCCCTAGGCTGAGTGCAAGCCACCTGACCATTGAGCGCCTAGTCTCCACGACCTCTTTTGTGAGCCTTAGCTCCCTTAGCGTTATCTCCCGCTCTATAAGCTTTGCTTCATTAACTTCCATATCTGCACACGGTTGAGGGTTTACAAGATGTATTTAGAAATTAAAGTTTATAAATTACTATCTGCGTATAATTAAGAGTGAATTACATGTCCGATTTAAGCGTTAGCGCAAAGTTCGTGCCGGAAAAGCTCAAGGCATATGCAAAGAATGAGGCCATAATGATCATACGCCTAGGCAATGCAAACAAGACTAACCATTATTGGTGCGAATGCGACGTTAATGTAAAGTCCCCTCTTTCATTGGCGCACGATAGGGAGTTAGATACAGGAAGGACAAGAATGGGCATCGTTCATCCGGAAAGCGCCATAGAGAAGCAGATTAAGATATATACAAGGCCTAATAATTTTCCAGATGGGTATGCGGTAAAAATAACCGCGTATGTGTATGACCAGGATGGGGCCATTTCCGAGAGGATTGAGTTGCAGGCAACGATAGAATGCGAAAATGAGCCAAAATGACTTTCAGGTTCAATGCGCTATGCTGAAATCATCAAATGCCCCGTAATCGCTGCCTTTGACATTGGATCTTTCTATTTTGTAGACCTGAGGGCCGTTTTCCGTGCTTATGTCTATCGCTTTTATCAATTTGAGTATCTGTTCTTTCGTACCCTCCGCCAATATCAATACGCTGCCATCCGGCATATTCCTTACATTTCCCTTAATCCCCAGGGACACCGCGTTCTTCATGACTAGATACCTGTAACCAACACCTTGTACAAACCCATGCACTACAAGCATCGCTTTCATTATTCCGCCCTGATTATTTGCCAAAGCCTGCAGTGGAATTCGCTTTGCTTCTAGCATTGCGCCCAATGCCGTACTTTTTGCGCATGAAGTCCTGCCCGCCCCTGTTGCCGGACTTTTTGAAGTCCGCGCCTGTTTCCATCTCTTCGTAGTCGAAGATGGCCCACACATCGTTGTCCAGCGTTTTGCCGAAGAAATCCGGCAGTATAATTGACCGCGGTTTGCGGAGCATGGTCGCAGTCGCTATGTTGGGTATTGATTTCCTTAGCTCTGATAATATGGCATTAAGTGTCTTCCCGGTATCTGCAATGTCATCCGCAACGAGTATATGCTTGTCGTTAGGCCACGACTCGGGCAATGCTTCCATCCCTTCTAGATGTACCGTGCTTGCCATTGCATTCGTTTTTGGATAGTGTCTTGCCCTTATTCCATATAGCCGGCTTACGCCAAGATAATCGCTCAGCAAACGCCCGAACACCATGCCTCCGCGCTCAACGTATATTATGGCTTCTGGAGTGCCATATTTTCTTGAAAATGCCAATGCAATTGCCTTGCTCAGGCTTTGCATCTCTTCGAAGCTTATCCTTGCATACCTCGTTTTTTTCATCTTTGTCACCTAAAATTTTCTTTTATGAATTTCATGCCTGCATGGTTATTGTCATGCTGGAAACTTCTGTATGCCTCCTCCTTTTCATAATCAAATATTATCCAACTGTCTTTACTTGTATAGGTGCCGCAGAAATCGGGCTTGAAAGATGAGCCTTCCTTGCATAGCAGCGCAACAGTCACTAACTTTCTAGAGATGGGCAATATCTTGCTTGATACCGCAGCCATCGTCTTCCCGGTATCTATTATATCGTCCACCAGCAATATGTATCCGTTGTTTTCCTGAACTCCGTTTAGGCTGCCGACATAGACGCCTTTTGAGGGAAGACTATATTCGTTGTAGTAGCTGGCCTTGATCCCAAACACTTTGCTGACACCCAAATAGTCGCTCAGCAAACGCCCGAACACCATGCCACCCCTTTGCACGTAGACTATCGCACTTGGGGCACCGTGCTTGGATTTTATGGCGGACGCTATGCTCTTTGCATGCATTCGCATTGCACCAAAGTCCATGCGTTTGTATTTTGTCTTCATGCTGCTAAAACTGAAAAAATCGTTCAAATCGGATGCGGTAAGCAATATGTTGTTCAGCATGCCTATCCTTCTGAGCTCTTTTGAAAGTTTTACTGATTGAGGAGCAACGAGCGATGCCTTGGATAGCAATGCATCATCTTCAAATAGGTTTACGGTGCTGCCGTCATATATTATGCTGCCTGCATTCATGACTATCGAGCGTTTGCAGTATTCTGCTACAAGGCGCATATCGTGCGTTATTACAAATATTGTCTTTCCGGCATCGTTCATGATTTTGAGGAGTTCCATTATCTCCTTTGCCATAGCGTAGTCTTGGCCAGTAGTCGGTTCGTCGACTATCAGTATTTCAGGTTCCATTGCAAGCACGCTTGCAACTGCAAGCCTGCGCTTTTGCCCCTTGCCCAGGAAAAGAGGATCTTCAGAGGCTTTGCTCTCGAGCCCGACGTTTTTCAGCGCCTTCTTTACCCCCATATTTATTTCTTCTTTTGGCAGGCCCATGTTCTTCAGGCCATATGCCACCTCCGAATATACGCTCCTGTTGAATATCTGATGGTCGGGATTCTGGAATATATAGCCCACTTTGAATGGCATCAGGGCCCTGTTCTTAGCGGCATGAAGATCCATGCCCATTACGTTTACATTGCCTTTGAACGAGCTCTCTATGCCGCTTAGCACTTTGGACAGCGTGCTTTTGCCAGAACCATTCTGGCCCACCAGAGCTACGAATTCGCCTTTCGCTATCTTGAATGATATGGAATTAAGGGCGTGCGTTCCGTCCCCATAGCTAAAGTCCAAGTCTTTCACAGATATGAGCTCTTTTGATGGCTCTTTGATGGCTTCAAAAGATTCTTGAAGCACACGTTCATCCTTTATTTTAAGCAGCCTTGCATGTGCCACGAATGATTCTATAGTAAGGTATGTCCGGTTTCCCCTGCCCATTTTAACATCAGTCAATTCCGGCGCATATATGCTGTGCTTTTCGACAAGTTGCTTATTTGAATATATCTTTTCTGGGGTATCGACTGCAACTATGCAGCCTTTATCCATCACTGCAATCCTATCGGCAAATCTCTGCATTATTTCCGGGTTGTGCTCTACAAGTATGACAGTAAGCTTGTGCTCCTCCTTTATGCGTTCTATTGCATCTATGACTTCCATCTTCCCGGCAGGATCTAAATCAGAGGTAGGCTCGTCAAGTATCAGTACCTTCGGCCGCATGGCTATGAAGCTGGCTATTATAAGCCGTTGCTTCTGCCCTCCAGAAAGCTCAGCCGGGTGTATGCGCTCTGAATCTGCGTACAGGTCGTACATGCCTACCCTGCGAAGGGCCTCTTTTATCCTTGCATCTATTTCGCTTTGGGGTATTCCCATGAACTGAAGCCCTAAGGAAAGCTCCTGCTTTACGCTCATTGTAAGAAACTGGCTTTCTGGGTCCTGCATCACTATGCCGACAGTTGGGGCCATAGTCCCTTTGCCCATTATTACGTTCTTGCCGTTTCTCCTGACTACTGCGCTTACGGTATCGCCGAATACTTTTATGCTTCCGTCCATGAACTGTTTTGCGTCCTCATAAGACAGATGCATCTGGTGAGGTATCAATCCAGATATTGCAAAACAAAGGGTAGTCTTCCCGGACCCGCTCGGACCGGTTATGCCGAAGAATTCATTCTCCCGTATTTGCAGGCTTATCCCATTCAGCGCAAATTCGTTTACGCTGCCGGTAAACGTAGGATACCTCCAGTAGAATTTATTGACATTTATTGCATCCATAATATCAGCGCATTATCCCAAACATCAGCGTAAGATTGAACATATATGCTGAAAAAAGCACTGCAACCGACAATGCAATCATCGAAAAATCATATCGCGAAAAACCATTCCCGTTCTTGAATTCCGATACGCCTTTGCTCTTGCTGAAGCCCCTTGCTTCTAGTGCAGAACCCATGTCTACGGAACGCTTCAGCATGACCGCGGTTAAAGGTATCGAAAGCGATGCAAAGTTCCTTGCGTTCTTGACGATGTTCTTCCCTGAGCTTATGCTCGAACCTCGTGCGAATTGTGCATGGCGTATCGATTCGAAATCGCCCTGCATTATGTGAAACGCGCGAAGGATGAATGATGAAAAGAAGACTGCTTTGAATGGGAGCTTGAGCTTGCTGAGCGCGCTTATGACATCAGAGTCTCTTGTGGTCATCAGCACAAGGAGGGTAAGAAATGCCAGAGCTGCATAGCCAAAGACTTTTGTTACGCCTATCTCCAACGAAAGCGTAGTTACGGTAAGGGGGATGCCTAATGCCCTTAAGTTCACAAGCACAACGCTGCCAACTTGGTTGAACACTAACCACCACATAAGCATCACAAAAAGCGCAACTATCAAAATAGCCAGATAGCTTTTGACAAGATATCGTATGACTCTTGCATCTGCCATGAAAAACAGCACCGCCAGGAGCATTATTCCTGAAAATATTATGTCTGGGGTGCGTTCCGTTATTAGGTGTATCACGGCCAGGGAGACCAGAATCAACACAATGAATTTTGTAAGGGCATTGATGCGTGCAAATACCGAATTTGCCCTTGCATAGAATAGTATGGTGCGTATGTACTTCTTCTCGCCTTTGCGGTTTATTCTGGATTCTGCCTTAGGCTCGGCATGCATTACTTTGCCATCTTTGCGCACCATCTATTATCACTGCAGTCTATTACGATATCCAACCTTTTGTAAGAAGGCCGTATCTCTCCACTATTGGAGTCAGGTACTTGCTCATAAAAGGCATCATCAGAAGGACTATCGCATCCCCTATTATCCATAAACTTGCACCAAACCAATAGGCATGCAATGGAACGAAGCCCAATACTGTAAGTATCCATACCCCCCATAAGCCGCCTATGACGTTGGTTATCCCCATGACCCAGAATACAAACCATGCGGCCGATTTCGGTTTGGAGAGTATGTCCCTGCCAAATGGATCTACATCTCGTTTTATCAGATATCCACGGTATAATAGGAATATCAGTATGGCAGGTATGAAGTCACCTATGCTAAACCCTAATGCAGGAAGTATGGGTAAGCCAGTAAGCAACCCTGCGCCGACTACGCTCCCAAGGAACGCACCAAGGACACCCCACATGCCCCACCATAGCGTGAAAAGCACAAAGAATGGATATGCCCAGTACAGAAATCCTATGCCTGGACCCACTACGGGCGTAGCTATAGTGCCGAGCCACGATAGCAGTATTACAACGGCTATCTGCACAGCATATAATGCATATTGAGTAGAAGTTATATTCTTGTTAGGATTCCAGCGCAATCCGTACATCAAAGAAATAGGTCTAGATTTGGCCTTTTCGGCTTTTTTGGCAGCCATCTGCACCCCCGATAATAATTCCAAAGTAACCTTTAAATCGTTTTCCACGCAGGATAAGGCTTTTATTGTTTGCCATCGATTTATATGTTTAGTGATGGAATGAATAAGGCTGGGACATATTTGATAGGAATAATAGTAGTGCTTGCAATAATATATGTTGCAATATCCCTAACGCACCCGTCTGTACCGACTACGGCTCCGACTACCGTAACTAACGTTTCATACGTGCCGCTTGGCACTTTGGCGGTACAGCTTACGGATCCTCCGCATGTGCCTGAAGGCACCCAGTCCCTGATTATAGGGTATTCGGGATTGGCATTGCATGAAGCAGGGCAATCCAATTCGACCGGATTCATTAATCTGAACGCAAGCGGAAGCGTCAACCTTATGAACTTGACGAATTTCACGCAGACCATCGCAGTTGCACACGTAAATGTTAACCAATCTTTTAACATGGTAAGATTCAATATAACATCCGCAAGGATAGACATCAACGGCACTATTTACAATGTGAGCGTTCCAAACAACAGGCTTCAGATAAAGATATCCGGATTGAATGGAACTTCTGGAGGAGCATTAGTTGACCTGTCGCCCACAGTATTGCAGATATACGCTGCCAATCAGACACTGTTCGTAATGGTTCCGGCTGCAAGAGCAATAACGATAAACAACAGATCAATAAACGGCACAAGCGTACACATCGGATTCAAAGCACGCGTAAATGCAGTTGCAAAAGCAAAACTCGAACAGGTAAGGCCGAACATAACGATTACGGGTGCATCGCTCACGTCTTCTGGCAACAACACATATCTGGCGGTTATAGTGAAGAACAATGCAAATTCTTCAGTAACGCTCAAGCAGGTGATGCTGTTCGGATACATGCGCTCCATAATAAGCACAAACGCTTCGTTGAACTTGCCAGACCAGCAGCGCAGCGGGTTCTCTTCTGGATTGGGGGGCATTGTCTCGTCTCTTTCTACAAGCGCAAATTTATCTGACTATATGGACGCGCTAGGCTTGTTAAATTCAAGTGCCAACATCAGCGCCATAAGTTCCTTTGCAAGTGCGTTTAATTCTTCAGATATTAGTGAAGCTGCAAACGTATTGACAACGATGGCAAACAGCCCTAGGGCCAAAGCGCTTGAAAATGAATTCGGGAACAAAATAAATGCATCAGTCATAGAGGACATGCATAACATAAACGTGTCAAACGCGAGTTTGGAAGCTGCGATAGGAGAGGCAAACAGATTTTCGCATGACTACCATAACGCCCTGAACTTCATAGTGACAAGCAATGGCACATTGTCGCTGCCGTTTACGCAAGCGGAAGCTGAAGGCCCGAACGGATATGTATTGGGCGCAGGCAGCAGTGTAACGTTGATATTCAACGGAACAGTGGCTTTTGGACATGACGCGTTTGCTAACGCACATGCAAATGCGAACCTGGGCACTGGGCCGTTAATAAAACTGTTAGCCAACCAGACCTATACAGTTAGGGTAATAGGGGAAGAAGGAGCATATGCGAGCATGAATGTAACCGCAAGTTGATTAATTCCTTCTTCTTTTCTTTTTCTCTTTTTAATTTAGAATACGCCAAAGACCTCTTCCTGCAAAGCTGCAGTAAGATTCTGTGTTTGTTTGTTTTTCATGCGTTTCTCCCTTACGCTGAAAATCATATAGCTTCCGTAATCTGAAAGCGATTTCTTGTCAAATTGCTTTGAAGAGCATGCATCAAGTGCAGAATATGCATAAAGAGCAGCCTTTACGTGATCGCATTCTGGAGTTGGCATATTTGGCTTTATCTCAAAATCGTTCTTGAGCGCATTTACGCAATTCGCTGTGAATGCCTTTTCTTCCGAATCTAGCGTAGGGGATTTTGGTTCTTCCCAAGTCTGGCTTGCTTTCCTCAGAAGAGGCTTCGTGGCCATAGCCTTAAATTCTTCTAATCCTTTCATTTTCAATCATCTGAACTGGGGTTCTACTTATAGCGAGCTATGAGATATTTATATATTGCGGTTGCGCTGATTTGCACTTTTAACACATGCATAAGTTAAAACTAGGGTTATTATTTAAAAACAAAAAAAGAAGAAGGAGAAGAAAGGAGAAAATACAATACAGGTTTAACCTTTATAGGTCAAGCCGAGTATTGCGCCTATCAGCCCAAGCAGAAATCCCAGGATTACTCCTCCACCGCCCAAAAGGCTAACGATAGAAACTACCAATCCTATGATGGACCAGGTCTTTATCTTTGACTTGTCGGTAGTGTTTACCATTAATGCAGATACGATCATCACTATTCCAGTAATGATGCCTAGAATGCCTGCCAAAGCGCCTATTCCAGATGCAAATACCAATGTTGCCAAAGCGCCTATGGCAGACAATGCCAGTCCTTCCAGAAGGACGAATATACCTCCTATCAAAAGCAGCACAAATGCCGCTGTTGGTTTATTAGCCATTTTATCACATTTTGATATAGCTTTTTTTGTTTAAATAGTTTTCGTTTTTTGCAGTGTTTTCCCAGCCTTGAAGAATGTGGCTTCATATACCTCTGCAATGCCCCTAATCACTATGTATATTACAAGCGCGGCTATCAGCACATATCCTATCCACAGCGGATATGAATATATGTAGATCAGCATCAGATATGAAAACGTCAGGAATTTCAAGGTGTTTATTCCGAACCTGCTGATGTTCGATGCATAGATTGCCTTTGCAAATCTGGACTTCATTTTTGACGAAGTTCCTTTTGATGCAAGTAGCGCATCGGCAAAGGAATGCCTTATAACTATTATGAAAATTACAAAAAGAGGCACTATGTGTAGAAATGTGAAGAGAATCCACATCACGTATTCGGTAACCCTATCTCCTGCAACATCGATTCTTGCTCCGGATGGCGCAAGCTTGGAAACCCTGTGCTTATACTCAGACATGCGCTCTCTTATTTTTATATTTCCAAGCGCGCCCTTTGCATACTCGATGATGCCTACTTTACCTCTGCTGACTTCACGCACAGCGAAGAATCCGTCCAGCGCATCGGATATTATGGCTGCGGCAAAAAGGAATATCAAAAGGAATGCGTTTACTTTAAGGAGCACGAGATAGGCTATGATAATTATAGCTGCCGTACGTAGTACCGTTACAGCGTCTGCACTTCTCATTTCAAAACGCCATTATGCATTGCATATTCAAGGATATGATGTTGCTGAACCAATAGGAGCACCTGATGCTACGCCATGCGCGCTGCTCAATGCAGCAGGGAGCAGCGATGCGAACCCTATCATAAACATGGTGAATATGAACATTAATATTATCAATTCCGATGCAACAAGCACACCGAATGATTGCAGCCTGCTTATCTTCTGCTGTGACGACACGGCTATAACAAGCACGACGAACTCCCATACGCCGATTATTGGCAATACCACTATTGAAAGCTTGGGCACAAACAGAAGCCAATACAAGAAAAGCAGTGGAAATATGCCGAACGTCGCCCCTGCGAATGTTTTTCCATACTTGAATTTGAAGGTTTTCAGAAAATACTTCCCAAACATATGGTATATGAATGCGTTTATGAATATCCCGATAGGCACAATCGCCCACAGCATTATGAGCGTGCTTGCTATGACTGCTATGCTGGCACCTGCGAAGATAGAAAACAGAGAGAACAGGGGTACAAACGCGTGCGTAGCGGATGGATCGGCGTGTGCTACAAGCAACCCGACCAAAAATGAGAGCAATATCGGCATTATGCTGAGTTTGTAGTAAAGCGATAGCGCACTGCCGACATCAAAGTTCTTTGATGAATATTTTCCAGGTGAAAGTATAGATTTGTAGTAATTCAAATCCTTTATGAATGACAAATAATCACACCCATATTTCAAAAATAGATTATATAAACTTTTAGTTTTTGCTCATTTTGAGGGGCGCATGTTCCCACTTTTGCGTATATATTCTGACATTTCCCCGTATGAAAGCTTTGCTTTGAATGCCTTTGATAGGGCAACGCCCAGTCTTCCGTTTAGCACCAAAGGCAAGTTCATGTCTGCCGCATACCTCCTCAGCCTATAGTCTGAGCTTTTTATTGCCCCATCGGTAAATATTGCATTAATTTTTTTCATGTTGATTGAATCCATGGCACCTGACAGCGTAAGCTGCCGTGTTGCACCATCAACTGGATGCGTTTCAAGGGTATATGTGCTTATGCCGATTTTTTCAAGCAAGCGTGCTGAACGCTTAAGCGAATCGGCGTTGGATTCTCCGTAAATCAGGACGCCTGCAGAGGGAACGCGGTTGGGCTGTACGCCAAGCCAGCTCTTGAGCAGCGCATCTTCTACGGTGTGGCCGTATGCAGCGCTTTCGCCGGTGCTTCTCATATCTGGGCCTAGGGCAGGATAGCTCCCCCTGAGTTGCGACCATGCGAACTGTGGGCTTTTTACCATATACGACGCGTGCTTTGGTTCGAAGAATCCGCTCTTTTTGTATTTCGAAAATATCCCGTCTACTGCGTGCTCTATCAGGTTTATGCCTACTGATTTGCTGCTGAACGGCATTGATCTGCTCGCCCTGAGGTTGAGCTCTATTATGTATGGAATGCCATCAGCTACAGCAAACTGTATATTGAACGGGCCTTTTATCGAAAGCTCATTTGCAAATCTTAGGGCGTATTCTGACATCGTGCCATAAGGCATAGATGCGTCATTGAATGGGGTGAGTATCGTTGCGTCACCGCTGTGCACTCCGGTTTCTTCTATGTGCTGCATCGTTATGCCGATTACATTAGAGCCGTCACTGGCGCAGTCCATTTCTGCTTCTATTCCTTTTATAAACTTTGATATGACTGCAGGATGAGACTTTGAAAGTAAGGCGGCGCCGTTTATGTAATCTTTTAGTTCATCCCAATCATTAGCTATGAACATTGATGTGCCGCCCAGCACGTAGCTTGGACGCACCATAACCGGGAAGCCAACTTCGCTTGCGAATTTGCGCATTTCAGGCATTGTCTTTGCAGCTATCCATTCTGGCTGCCTGACAGCAAGGCGTTCGGCCAGCATGGAAAATTTTTCCCTGTCCTCAGCTATATCAACGCTTGCACCGCTTGTGCCTAGCAATTTTACCCCTTTTGATTCGAGCGTCCTTGACAGGCTGTTGCCTATCTGCCCCCCTGCGAATGTAGCGACTGATGAGAATTTTCCCATTTTGTATAATTTTGATACTGTTTCTTCGTTCAATTCTTCAAAATACAACTCTCTGAAATTATCCCAATCTGTTGATACGGTTTCAGGATTGTAGTTTATCATTGCCACCCTGTCAAAGTATTTCTTCGCAAATGATGCGATGGCCATCGCGCTCCAATCGAATTCGACGGATACGCCAATCCGGAATACACCTGCGCCCATAACAAGCAATCCGTTTGGGATGCTTGATTTAGGCTTCAAGTCGTTGGATGTGCCATCATATGTCGTATACATGTAGTTCGCGCGCGCGGGAAATTCGCCTGCAAGCGTATCTATCTGTTTTATTACCGGGAATGGGGTGTTGCAGCCCAGTTCGTAGTCGGTGAAGCCAAGACGCTTCATGTTATGCTCTTCGCTCGGCGAAAGTTTTTTGTGCCTCTGGCTTTGCGCACTTGCGCATTCCACCAGCTCCTTTAGCTTAGATATGTAAAATATATCGACGCCTGAATGCTTGGAAATCTCTTCGGTCTTCATGCCTTCTTTTATGGCCTTCATTGCATAAAGGAACCAATATGGTTTATGCCCACTTAACGCGCTTATTATTTCATCGTGCCGCATTCTGCTTTTGTATATCCCGTTACTTATGCCCGATGCATCGATATCCAGCATCCTTACTGCTTTTTGAAACGCCTCGGTGAAATTTCTCCCTATGGCCATTACTTCGCCTATGCTTTTCATTTCAGTGCCCAGGGCATTGCTGACGCCGTCGAATTTCTTCAGGTCCCACCTAGGCATCTTGACTATTACGTAATCTAGGCTAGGCTCGAAGAATGATGTTGTCGTCTTTGATATGAGATTTTTGACTTCGTAAAGCGCATAACCCAGCGCAAGCTTTGCGCTTACGTATGCAAGCGGATATCCGGTCGCCTTGCTTGCAAGTGCGCTTGACCTTGACATTCTCGGGTTGGTTTCTATGACATAGAACTTATAGCTTCTTTTGTCTATGGCAAACTGGACATTGCACTCGCCAACAAGGTCTATGGACTCGGCAACCCTTATCGCCATCGTCCGCATAGCCTGGAATTCGTAGTTGTCGAGCGTTTGCGATGGCGAAATGGCGACAGATTCGCCGGTGTGCACGCCCATAGGGTCAAGATTCTCGATGCACGCAGTTACGGCCGCATTGCCATATGCATCCCTCATGACCTCGTATTCTATCTCCTTCCAGCCGCTTAGGTATTTTTCCACCAGCACTTCGTTTATGACGCTGTTGGCAAATGCCCTTTTGAGCTCCTTCTCAAGTTCAGTGCGGTTCCTGGCAACTGCAGATCCACGCCCGCCGAGATTGAAGCTTACGCGCATCATTACTGGATAGCCGATCTTCTTTGCAGCGTCCAGCGCTTCCTTCTCGGTTTTTGCGGATGCGCTGGGCGGCACTGGTATTTCCGACTTAATCATAAGTCTCCTAAACTCCTCGCGCGAAAGGGCGCTCTTTATGCCTTTTACCTGTGTGCCCAGCACCTTTACGCTGTGCTTTTCAAGCACCCCTGATTCGTATAATTCTATGCCGCAGCTTAGTGCGGTCTGCCCGCCGAAACCCATCAGTATGGCGTCTGGCTTTTCAGAAGCTATGACCCTTTCTGCAGTCTCAGCATTGACCGGAAGCAGATATATCCTATCAGCAGATGCATAGCTCGTCTGAAACGTGGCTACGTTAGGGTTTATCAAAATGCTCTTTATGCCTTCTTCCCTTAGAACCTTCAGTGCCTGGCTTCCACTGTAATCAAATTCTGCAGCTTCAGCTATCTTTATAGGGCCAGAACCGAGCACCAATACTTTCCTTGGTTTCTTATCGCCTTGCATGCTTGCCCACCTTCTTGAAGAACATATCAAATATGAATGATGTGTCATGCGTCCCGGGTTTCGCCTCAGGATGGAATTGTACCGTCATCACATTGCCGTCGTTGCGCACCATTCCTTCAAGAACACTGTCATCAGGGGATATGAACCATGGCTTGAAGCCTTTTGGAATTTCATTTAGATATGCAGCATATCCGTGGTTGTGCGTAGTTATGTATGCCCTCTTTGACACGAGGTCTATTACAGGCTTATTTATAGCCCTATGGCCGAACCTCATCTTCTGCATGGAGCCGCCATTTGCCAATACCGCAACCTGATGGCCGAGGCATATCCCAAGCACGGGTATGCCGGCCTCAGACAGTTCTGTAAAAGTGGATATGGTCCGGGTTATGACATTGGGATTACCGGGTCCGTTTGAATAGATTATGCAACTGGGCTTGTAAGAAAGCACTTCATCGGCTTTCGAATCGTACGGCAACCTGCATATCGAGTAGCCTTTTGAGAATATCTCTGAAAGAAGTCCGTGCTTTAGCCCCAAATCTATTACTGCTGCAGTTTTGCCGTTTCCTGCTTTATTTTTATAGATTATGGGCTTTGCCGTAGAGACTGCCTTTACAATATTATTTTTCTCGTAGTCCTCGGACCTCTGTCTTGCAGCATTTCTGCTTTGAAGTATGGCCCCATTTATTGCCCCCTTGTCCCTTATCGAAAGCGTGAGCGCCCTGGTATCTATGCCGTAGATGCCAGGAATGCCATTTTCCTTTAACCATGCGTCGAGACTGAGCCTTTTGTTCCATTTTGGCGCGTCGTTGAGATCGCTTATGACAAGCCCTGCCACCATTATCTTCTCGGACTCGAAATTCTGCAGTATGCCATGCGAGGATACTTTCTTAGGGACGCCGTAGTTGCCAATCAGGGGATTTGTAAGAACTAGTATCTGGCTGTAGTATGAAGGATCAGTGAGGCTTTCGGGATAGCCGTTCATTGCCGTTGAAAATACGAGTTCGCCGCTTGCGGTTTTCGGACTGCCAAAACCTTTACCTTCTAACAAGATTCCGTCCTCAGTATAAAGGTAGGCTCTTTTTTCCATCACATCCTCTAAAGGCTAGGCGATTAGTTTGAAACATATTAATAATGAAATAATAAATATCTTCGCGTATTTCAGGCATTTTGGCATGAGACCATTTCCAGTGCTTCGTTGAACCTGCTCATCGGAAATATCTTGACCTGTTGGCTTTCATATGCCGAATATCTGCCTGCGTGCAAATCATTGACGAATACCAATACCATATAGTATTCTGAGGCCCTTTTGCCAAGCATGCGTTTTGTTGACATTGCGGATTTCATGCCTGTTTCATATTCAACGGCTATCCTTTTGCCCCCTACCTCTATGATTATGTCTGGGCCGGTACTGTCGTCTATTATCCTGGATACTATGCCTTTGCGCATGAATTCCTCCTTCATTATTGCGACATTTACCTGATGCTCGATGCTTATCGAATTGTTGTGCGCCATGATCCATGTCTCGTCAATGCCATTGCGGTTCACTACATACCTGTCAATGGTGCTTTTACTGGATTCAAGGATGCTCGGCACATCAGTTCCATCTTGGGAAAATCCTTTCAGGTCAGTGAGCCTTACAGGAATTTTGACCTTTGCAGTTAATGCTCTAACCTGATCGCCTTTGTCAAATTTTTCAGCCGGCCTAAAATCTCTTGCAGGCTTCCCGATGCATACGTATGTATCTTTTATTGCCCTGCTTGCCAATATGAATTCGTTTATGCCCAACGAACCTATCATCGATTTGATTGCATTGGATTTTTCAGGACTGCTTCCGGATAGTATGTTGGCTACATAATTTATCTCGGTTGGCTCCCTAGAGTATAACGTTATGAATGTAGCCGCATTAGCTATCACCTGCTTTGGAAGATTGGTTGCCATATGCGTTGCTATTATTACGCCGATGCCATATTTCCTCCCCTCTTCGAATATCTTGCGTATCAACGACGATTCGCCGCCATACCCGTCCAGGACAAACTGCGCTTCATCTATTATTATGTATAAGCCTATGCCGTTTTCTTTCTCCCTTTTATGCATGGCGCGATATATGCGCTTGAGAAGTTCGTCGATATATATGATCTGCGCGTCTCTGCTTGCCAGGCCCGAAAGAGAGAATGAGTTTGCGCTTGTCAAGATGTTTTCGAAGCTTATGCCCTCGCCCGATGATGCAAACTCAGCCAGAGGCCTCAGCCTTGAATATAGGTGCTTTAACGCATTCCGCTCAGATGACATCTTTGAATTATTTATGAATGCCATTATCTCACGAAGCAAATCTTTCATATCCGGATACGTATTGCCATTGGAATTTTTTTTATCTATCCCTTTGTTTCGGTATGTATACCTTATGCAGCTGTGAAGCAGCCGTGACTGTACTATGCCTAGGCGGTAAACCTGCGCAAACATGTTTGTCAATTCCGATATCTGCCCCTCAAGATTGTCGCCGTTGGGCTCAAATATGTTGAGCCAATGGTAAAAGGCGTCGAATGCCCTGCCGCCAAGCGAACTTATTATACTGCTGTGCTCGTTATGTGCATCGAAGACCAACACGGGCATGCCTGCTTCGTGCATCCCATAAATCATAGATTTTATAAGAGTGCTTTTGCCGTTGCCTGACATCCCAACTATCACCATATGGGGGTTCGGTTCGTCCGAGGGGCATATCGATATGGGATGCGTTATCCTTTTCCATTTGTATTCGTGGGCATATTGCAATGAATGCATGTTGTACTGATACCTTATGCTCATCGCATCGGCAAGCACATATTTAGAGCTGCCCAACTCGAAAATCAGCTTTTTTTCTCTGTTTTTGCTATTCTGTTTCGTGCGCGCATGCATCGATGCGCATGCCATTTTTGGGTAGTCCCAAATCCGGGTGAAAATATTTGATATATTAAACATCTAGACACCTTTTATAAATTATTGTGCAATATAGTAGAATGCCATGCCAGGGTGGCAGAAACCGGTATTGCGCCGGTCTTGAGATTTTAAGTCATCAAGAGCTGATCAGTGATGCATAACAAGGCAACCGGTGCCCGCAAGGGCTTTAGGGTTCAAATCCCTACCCTGGCGAATTGAAAAAGAGTGTATCTTTTTATTGATTAATGAGGGAATTTAATTATGCAGATAATAATCGAGCTGCTCCTATTGCTTGGAATATCGCTGATAATCGGAGAGCTTTTTGAAAGATTAGGTTTCCCAGGTATAGTTGGCAACATAATTGCAGGGTTGATGCTTGGGCCCGCAGTATTCGGAATCATAGCTCCAAACCCTGAACTTAGTGCCATAGCAGAAATCTCGCTGTTCTTCATAATATTGCTCATAGGCATAGAGGTAACAACAGACCTGATAACAAAAAATGTTGGGAAATATAGCCTTTTTACGATTACAGGGTTTGCCTTGCCATCTATTATGATGGCATTGGTATTCATTTACGGGTTCCATTTTGGCGCGGTAAGCAGCATGATAACTGCAATTGCGGTGGGGATACCGTCAATTTCTATAATATCGGTGCTGGTGCTCAAATACAAGCTATTGAGATACCAGGATGGATCGATAATAATAGCCAGCACAGTAGCAAGCGATATAATAGCATTTTCCATTCTTGCCATACTTAGCAACAAGGGCAACGCAATGCTGATAATTATATCTTTGGTGTTGGTGCTTGTAGCACTTTTTGCAATCGATTCACTTATAAAGAAGCATGCATTCTACATAAGGAAGTTCTTCAACAGGATGAGCCTCAGCAATAGCGGCGAGAGGATAACGTTCGGGCTCATAATAGTTGCAGGATTGGTCTTTGCGTCGGTCTTCCAGCTGATAGGAATAACGTATGTGCTTGGCGCGTTCTTTGCAGGCATGCTGATATATGATACAATAATGGGCAAGCACTTCTACAACAGAGTATCTAGGACATTTAAGAGGATAAATTACAGCTTTTTTATACCTTTGTTCTTCAGCATCGCAGGGCTCAGCACAATATTCCCAGAGGGTGAGTATCTGGAGATGCTGGCCGTTGCGCTTGCAATTGTGGGATTATTCAGCCTGGTAACATTTCTGCTGGGAAAGCATATATTCAAAAAAATAATGGCGTCTACCGGAACCGGCATAATAGGCAGCAGGGGCGCTGTCGGAGTGACCATAGGCAGCGTAGCATTCACATCTGGGCTCATAACCAATAGCATGTATTCCATAGTCATATTTGGCACTATAGTGCTGTCCCTGACCATGCCTCTGCTTATATCGAAAAAGGACAAGCATGACATGAAGAAATTGGCTGATTATTAAGAGAATGCATCCGCGCATTAGTGCATATGTAGAATATACGGCGCCCCGTGCTTTTAGCCATTAGTGCGTCCGCAATGATACATCCGGTATGTTTTTTCTGCATTTTTGATGCGGCTAAACCAGATCAAATTCAAAATTCATTATCGCATATCCACTGATGCCGCCAACCAAGCTATGCTTTATGCCTTCCAGTTTGGAATCAGATCCCTGATAACAGATTTCAAGTACGCCTTGATCGTAGTAATCCTTTAGTTTTATATCATCTATTGTCACTGCAGTATTCGGCCCGGTCCATACTGTGCTTTGTAATGCGAGCTCTGAATTTATTTTATCAACTGCGGGGTAAAAATCCGTTTTTCCTAAGTATATGCGATAGTAGTAGCTTGAAGCTACGCTGGATTTTAGATATACATAGCGCCTTATCCCATATATGGGCATATTATCCGGACCGACCAGTATCTGCATTTCTCCGCCTGTGCTTCCCCTGTTTATTTCGCTAAACTGCATCACATCGTTTTTATTGCATTTGATTAGCGAATCGATGTTAAAAATATCCGTTATTCGTTCATTGCTGATCTCTGTTTCTTCGCCTGGTGGAAGTGGCATCTTCCTTAAATCTAAGGCTCCACTGATTGAATTCCGCAGCATCATGCTGTAGTTTACCTTGTGGTTGGCTGATAGTATGAAATACCTTGCTTCGGATATCGCATCTTGTATTTCGCCTAATTCAAATATGGCAAGGTTATCCTCTTTCCTGCTCTTTTTGATGATATGCTCTTCTACATTTTTCAAATCCTCGAAAAGCGATTCTATGCGCACTTTTGAGTTTTCGATTACGGATTTGGGATCCACATAAGGTTTATCGTTTTCTTGAAGTGATTCATAATGCTCGAGCATATTAGTTTTACTTTCGAAATCTGAAGCTATACGTATAAGGGAATTGATGTTTTTTATACAATATATGTATTCCGTATATGAGTAGCTCTCGATAAGTGCCCGGTCTGGCAGTATCTTCGGCGAATATGCAGCTATTTGCAATCCCATATGACCGCTTTGGATGTATTTGAACAGATATTTATTTTTGCCGTTTTCCTTGAATGCCGATAGATAGTCAAAATAACAGTACCGCCCCCATGATTCGTTTACAGGCCTACGCAGGCAGGTAACCGGTATGTTATATTTGCGCGCGCTTTTCTTTTTATCGCAATCAGCATCATATTTTAAAACATTGCTGAGCATATAATGCATGGCGCGCGCAACGACAGGGCAAGGCGGCGTGTATGCATACACGCCCATAATGATATTGGCAATGCTGATACTGCTTGCGGTAGTCATAATGTACGCATTTATATACATAAATCATGCGTACTCGCAGCTTGGCGCTGCTTTGAATGCTACCAGAATAGTCTATAGGCCTTATGGAAACGCATCGATATCCGCTTCCATGTTTATAGGTGCTTCTTTCTATTACAATCTTTCTTTGAGCATCAACGGCACTGGCGCGCGCAATACGTTTGCCATCTCGGATCGGTCTCTTGCGTATAATGCTTTGGCTCAAAATTCTGCTCTGCCTGCCTTGGTGATGCAGGAGCGCACATTTGTCTTTACGGGCTTAAAGCCGTATTCCGCTTATAGCATATCACTTCATGGCACAATGGGGCCGCGATGCTACCCTGGAGTAATATGCGCATATGCAGCGCCTGATTTTATATTGCTTGTGAATAAAACAGTAATCGTAGATACCGGGGCCAACGGGACCACAACCGAGACGACTTTGTACGGGTAGACGGTATATGGGTAGTGTAATGTCAAAGCACAAATGGAACATAAGGAAGGATAGAACATTTATCATAGCAAACCTTGCAGTAGTCGTGCTTATTGCACTGTTGATACTGGCCAATATGCACCTGCATTTTGGAAGCAGCGCAGTTGCAATAACGCATAACAATGCACCGTCATATCCAGACAGAGCATCTTTGAAAAATCTGACTTATGAAAACCTTACAAGCATAAGTACCGGTAAATTTTACAAAACCATTGAAATATATGGTATACGAAGCGTTGCAATAAACTTGTCAGCGAGCAGCGCAACGCCTGGAAGGAATATCACGCTCAGCGTATTATACAACGGCACATTCAACTTCGGAGTGTACAATGCAAGTGCATTCCTAGACCGCGTGGTGCAGCTGAATTACTTTGGATTTTACCAGAAGGGCGCAGGAGACATGCTCGTTTACAATAATAGGCCAAACGTGACTGATTATTTTACAATATCGAAGACCCCATATATAACTACCCCGCAAGGATACAACCCGTATAATTATACTGAAACCATAGTCAATGTGACCCCCACAGTAAACGCTTCGGGAAAACAGTGGATGTTCTGCGGAGGCACATTCTTAGTATACAGTAATTATACAGACTGGCCTAATGTGTTCAACCGCCTTACATATAACAGGACAGATTTGAGCAACTCGTCTGTAATCAATTATATATCCAGAACCTGCAAAGAATTAGTGGTACAATGACATCAGTCAAAAGCGACAGTATTTTCGGAATAAAACGCTCCTATTTAGTATACGGAATGCTTTTCCTGATACTGCTTAACGCAGCACATTATGGTTTCACGCATTATGAGGGTCCTAGCCTCTATGGAGACGATCCGAACTACCTGTACCTGGCAAGCTCGGTTATCAACGGAAATTACCGCCTTAGCCCAGGGTACATCTTTTCGCTGAGGCTCATGCAGTTCGGGCCAATAGCCCTGTTCTACGAACTCTTTGGCGTCAATACGCTTACCTCTTCGCTGTGGGACATAGTCTCTTATTTAGGCATAATCCTAGTGGTATTTTATCTGGTGAAACTTTTTTATAACGATAAAGCTGCGCTTATGAGCGCCTTCATAGCAAGCATATTTCCGCTTCTGACAAAGTTCGGCGTAACGGTTGGCGAGGATCCTGCTCTTTGCTTTATAGGCTCTCTGGCGATACTGCTTTTTATTTACGGCGAAAAATTCGGGCAGAGAAAATATTTCTTTGCGAGCGGCATGCTCCTAGTAGCTTCATGGTTGATAAGCTATGAGGCGGGCGTCGTTATCGCTTTTCTGGGATTTTATATCATAATAAGATTATTGACAAAAAAACTGACCGTCAACCGAATAAGCATAATGTTCATTTATGGGATAGCGATAGCATTTCTTATAACATTTGTATTCAGCGCATGGAATGCAGGTTTGCCATTCATAACAGTAACCAGGAATCTAGGATTTTATAGCGCAGTAGGCGCCAAGGTAGGGGGGCTGCCGACAATACCAAGCACAAACGTGAACCTTAACTTTTACCCTGACACGATGTTCCCTTATTTATTCATTCAAACGATATTGCATAGCAACCTATCCAATATATTCAGCAATATCTTTGCTTCAATATACAGGATGCCTGCAGATTCGGATTATGGCTTGTATTTTTACCTTGTGATGCCGATACTGGCGTTGCTTTTGATATTCAGGGAAAAAAGGGCCTTCTTCATCGCGTTCTGGTTCCTGTTTATGCTTTTGTTCATGGAATTCGGGCCTATGCACATAGGGCTGAGCCTGAACCCGCTGCATATTGTATATATACTGGCGTATAGATTAGGCAGGTTCTTGATGGTATTGAGTGTTCCACTTTGCGCCATAATAGGCATAGGCCTGACTAAGCTAATAGAGGCCAGGGACAAGCGCCTACTTGCCATCAATGCCATAATACTCTTTGCGATATTGGGCGTGCTTTATACCCAAAACCTTACAATATCCTATTTCTGGTATTATTGGGATGTATATCCGCAAAGCCTTGCGATACAGCCTGCCAATTACCTAAGGTATAACAGCACAGTGAATCATAACGCTATGATATATGTGGATGCGCTTTACGGGGTTGCTTCGCTCTCTTATACAGGCTCTGAATTCCCGTCTTATATTGGCGATCCGTCAACCAATCTCGTAAATTCGCAGGTAAACAACAAAACAAACTGCAGCGTATTCATATCTGGAAGCTATGCCGTCTGGTCCGGCCCGCCCTTGTGTTCAAATTGGGTCGATATATTCAATGATAGCCCGCCGACCGGCATTCCGCAATTCTTTATAAAAAATGAAGGCCCGGAGCTGCCCGACAAGCCTACAAATATATACTATATAAAATGATATTATGCAAAATAAGCTTTCTGCAATATACATAGCTCTCGCGGCAATGCTGTCTTTTGCAGCTTTGCAGGGCTCGGCTTTCGCAGCCTCACAGGGGGCATGCAGCTTGAATATTGGCGCTGCAGAATCTAATGCATCCGTATACTACAACGCTAACTGCAGCCTTATGTCATTAAACTTCTCTCATGCGTATAATTCCAGCTTTTATTGCAGCCACAGCGGTTTGATAGGTAATGTTACATTCGGGCAGAACACATACAACAATACACTATACAACTGCACCTTTTCCAACTCGCGCATATTGAGCCTTAAAAACGCTTCAAACAACCTTGCGAGCCCATACGGAAATTATTCGCTTGGCTTCTATGGCAACAGGTCCAATATAGCAATAGGATATTTCTTCAACTTCGTATCGCTGAACATGTCTGGATTTTCGGCTCCTGAAGGATTCATAGGCATAGTGCCATACAGCATAGCGTTGAAAGACAGGGTGACGGTGGGACTTCAAAACCTTAATTTCAGCATGGTAAAAAACATATCTGATGCGTATGGCATCCCTCTGCCTAGGTTCGGGGTTATAACGCCAATGGGGCTCGGCCATTTAAATACGCATTTCCTTCTCGACGTTAAGCAGATATACAGAAATAAGGTCTTGAGTTTCAATCCATATTGGATTATAGTCCCTTTTTGGGGGCATGACATACTCTCGTTCAAAGTCTTCAACATTACAGGCAACATGAATTACACGCCGACATACATAAAACCGGATATGATGGAGAATATACAGCTGCCGGACAATACAAACGTCTATTGGAATTACACGATAGTAAAATACAGCCATGCGCCAAACATGACCGCTTATTTGTGGAGCGGGTACCAGGTCGATCCGAATGGAAGTATAATTGACACGGTGCACAATGTCACAAATGGAACCATACATTTCGACAGGGGCATACAGACCCCAGGGATACATGAGACCATAGGCGTGCTAAAATCGCCATCCGCAATGGAGCAGGATAACTCGACTACAGAAACGTATTCGATAGGTCTTTCGTATTGCACCCAAAACGAGATACCAATAACAAATTCAGGGTATTATACGTTGGCGTACGGCAGCTTGCATTTGCTAAACACATTCACTCCATCTGGCACCACCTGCGAAAATGCCCTTACCCTATATGCAAATAACGTCACTCTGGACTGCAACGGCGGCAGGATAAATTCCACAAACCAAAGCATATTAGGCATAGGCACTGCCAATCTTACCATCAAGGATTGCAATATACACGGAAACGGATTGCTGTTGGAAAATGCCAAAAATGCAAGCATATTGAATAGCTCCTTTTATGCCAACTCGTTCACCAACACCGCAGTTAATGCAAACCAATCAAGCCTTAGGCTATCTAACGTTTCGTTTTACGGCTATGATAAGGCGAATGCCATAATGAGCACAAACTCTGAGATTACTTACAGCGGAACAGCATTCTACAATAACACACACGCTTCAGAGAATCAGACGCACACTACAGGAAACACGACAAATTCTACGACAACCTTGCCCTTATACGGAAATGGAAGCACTGCTTACCTATTCATCGCAGCGTTTGCGGCTTTTATTGCTGCAATCGTTCTGCTTTACGCACTCGTTTCTAAAGGCGGGCAACGCATGAAATAGTTTACAACTTGTATCCTATCTTCCTCAGAAACTCCCTCCTTTCCTTCTTATCAGAACTGGATTCTATGCCGCTTGCTGCGCCCCCATCCACTATGCCCAATATGGACTTGCCGCTATTTGTTGTGCCTATTATGACCTGCACAGGATTCGCAGTTGCACAAAAAATCCTAGACACTTCAGGAACATGCTTTATTGCATTAGACACGTTTATTGGGAATGCCTCTTTGAATAGTATTACGAACGAATGCCCCGCGCCTATTGCAAATGCATTCTTCTTGGCGAGCTCTTCCAGTTCGTGATTATTGCCCTCACCCCTTACAAGCCGCGGCCCGCTTGCTTCGACAAACCCTATCCCGAATTTGAGCGTTGGGCATGCATTCATCATTGCTTCGTATAAATCTTCAGTAGTCTTGATAAAGCCTGCATGCCCTACTATGCATTGCACATCTTCGCCTTTCTCTATATCAACAATATCAAATTCCATGGTATCGCATGCATATTTTCAAATTTAATTAATAAATACCTGACGATGTCTTCAGCACTGCAATCTCCTCGAAAAAAAAGCGCTCCTTTGCAACCACTTTGAAGTTATGGCGTTTGACATCTGCTTCATATCCGTTTATGGAACTCTCAAGCAGCAACACCACGTACTCATTTTCTATGAAGCGGGAATACGCTTTAAGAAACTTGTCTATGAGTTCGCGGCCGCTTGCGCCTCCGTCAAGAGCCATGTCCCTTTCAGCTACCTTTGCAGATTCAAGATAGGGGGGATTAAATATTATGGTGTTGAATTTTCCATTTATGCTTTCGAACATGTCGCTTTCTATGAAATTTCCGGCAACCCCGTTTGCTGTTGCATTTTCCTTTGCGCACCTTATTGCATTAGCATCAATGTCTGCAAACGTTACATTGCACCCATTAAGCGCAGCGACTATGCCGCTGATTCCGGTGCCGGTGCCCAGATCAAGAACGCTCCCAAACGCATATTTCTCAACCTGCCCTGCCATTAGGTACGAGTCTTCCAGCGGGCCGTATACCGAAGCGCATCCCTTTAGCCTTATCCTGTCTAGCATATGCCTTATAACTGCACATCAGGATTAATATGCTTTTCAAAATTGAAAACAAAAAGAAAAAAAGAAAAAATAAACGATTTGGCGTTTCAGATGCATCAGCTTGAGGTTATGCCGTAGGTTATTTCATCGCTTTTCAGCTCTATAGCCACAGTGTACCTCGTCTCTTTGCCTGCGAGTTTTAGGCCCTCTGAAAGCTTCCTTAGGTTGATCAGGTCCTCAGTTATCTTTGCTACTTCCCTGCTGAATTTCCCATCAGACTGCTCAAGCTCCTTTTCGTCCTTCATCAGGTCCATGCTGCATGCAATGTTTGCATCCCTTGTCAGTGCTTCTATGCATCCATAGAGTTTATTTTTGTGGTACTTCGCAGTACGCTTGCACTTCATCTTATTACCCCAGGAACAGTGCCTGCTTTTGCAAGCCTAGCCAATTTTTACGGCGCTGGCAAATGCGCATCTTTTGCATACTTTTATCATAGTAAAACTATTTATATACTTCTACATATATGTGTATCAAAGGAAACCTTTTTATATTTTAAGGCCAGTATATTATTGCCGATTTGGCAACCCCAGAAACGGTGCCTGTGCTTTGCACAGGCCTTTTTGTATTTTTTTTACCTTTACTTAAAGGCGCTCTGCGCAAGGTATATAAAAGTATCTTTGCTTATATTATTGTCAAACGGTCATAGTAGCAAGGAAACGCCCGATCCCATTCCGAACTCGGAAGCTAAGCTTGCTAACGATGCGTGGTACTGCCTTCGGGCGGGAGACCGCATTGCTGTTTGGCACTTTTTATTTGGTGGATTATATGAAGGGCAAATACTCTGCATCATTGACTTTCTTTGCCTTGGTGGCATTCCTAATCATTCCGTCTTATACATTTGCGTCTGGAATTGGCAGTTCGAGCATACAGTTAACCCAGAGCGGCGCCAATCTCAGTGTTGGAGGCTCTGCTTCAGTAGGGTATACAGTAAAATTGGTGAGCGGGACCCCATGGGGAACGACGCTCAATATAGTAAATAAGAATCAACTGCTTGCAGATGGAATAACGTTGACTTTGTCAAACAGCTACAGCGACCCGACATATTCTGGAACGCTGGGCATATCTGCATCTTCGAGCGCAAAGCCAGGCACATATAACATATTATTAAATGCGACAGGCGATGACCCTTCAAGTTCCAATGCTGCGCTAAGCCTGACAATATTCAGCAAGGCGTCTAATGCGACTACATCTACTACAACCATTCCGCAGGCGCCCGCAGTTTTCACGCTTTTCAATGCATCTACGTCAAGCATAAATGCAACTGAAGGTGGATTCTTATCCGTAAAATCATTCGATGGCGTGGCAGTTAACGTCACCATACCTGCAGATACTTTTGCAAACGTAAGCGGAACGCTTTTGAGCAAGTATAACTTTACGCTTGCAATATTTACCGTAAGCAACCTTGCATTGCCGCCTAACGAATCAAATTATAATATGGCATATGCGTTCGCATACGAGGTAAACGGGAAGATAACCCCAGCCATAAGCTTTGTCAATAGGCTGGGAAAGAACCAGCCGGTTATAACGACAGCCGCATACCCGCCTACATGGGGATCGTGGACATATTTTGGAGGCAGCCTTAGCGCAAACGGCACTACATATACTGGAGGAGCGTATAAGTTTAAGGATGCTTGGACGTACAATGCTACGGCGAAGACGATATCGAACGACCAGTTTTTCAAGCCGGTCATGTGGGTGTTCACATTCGCGCCTGCGGCAAATGTATCTTCGACTACAGTGCCCAGCACCACGACAACTGCGCCTACTACTGTGCCATATACTGCGCCTTCCACATCAAAACCGCCTTATGCAGCCATTGCAGTTGTTGTCATTATATTAGTGCTGATAGCGGCATTCTTCGCTTTTAGGAAGAAGTGATATTATG
>JAKBRJ010000010.1:3552-23494 GCA_021834785.1 Microcaldota archaeon | reverse complement strand
AACATCGCGTGTCTACGATATCAACACCGCACCTATAGATGCATACATAGCGAACGGGTACATGATAACATGATATCTGGAACATGGTTTTATTATGGACGACAATTTAAAATCAGGCAATCAACAATCAAGCAACCAGCAGCCTAATGCCGACGACATTCAAAAAGGCGCCATTGAAAGCATGCCTGCCGCACCGCAGCAAACAGGCGCTATTTCCACTCCTATTTCTGAAAACAATTATGAACCATTGCATCATTCTTTTGGCAAGCATCTAGCCATAGTCGTTGTCATTGCTGCATTGCTGGTAACTGCAATATATTTTGTACATGTCGGCGGCAACGCAAATATTGTTCATACAACCAATATAACGAGCAGCATTTCTCCGCATGTGAACAATTCAACGCAGCAAATCGCTGTTTTTTCAAGGATTCTGTCCAAAGCAAATGTAATGTATGGTGTGCCAAACAGCACAATGTATTCTGAATTCTCTTCTAACACTGTCAAAGCAGTATTCGGAAATATTGACCATGTTGAATACGGTTATACGAGTTCGTTCGGCCTTCCTTTCACAAGTTCTTTCATGAACGCGAGTTATACCCCTCCTCTAAATTATTTATTTATACTGCCAGGCAAATATTCCAACGCATCCTACCCTGTCGCCGTTGGCGCAATGATATACAAGTATAAAAATTCATCGGAGATGCGCGCGTTTTATAACAGTTCAATAACCACCTTAAATAACAACACTTATTATATTACCAAAAACGGAGGAACATCAGAAAATAAGTCCAGCGGGGGCCAGCCAGTTCATCTGATAAACAGATATATTAATGTAACCGGCAGCGCCCTTCCCGGGGTTATTACCTCAGTTGCGCCATATTACAGAAGTCTAGAGCTTAACGGCATAGAACTATTTTACAACGATACTGGCATAGTCGTAATGGCTTACGGGGTGGACGGTACCTACAATGAAAACTACACGATTGCCATGGGTGAGCATATACTCAACCTTGTCATTGACAATAAGGTGTAAGGCAATGAAGACGAAGCATGATGACAACAACCGCATTTTTATCTATCTGATTGGCATTGCGCTATTGGCAGTTGTATCCATCATGTATTTAATGTATGCGTCTGGCAATTTTAACAATATAAGATCCGGAGACGCCCTAAATGCATCTGCATATTCAAAACTGAATCTAAATGCTACTGAAGTAAGCATTGTAATGAATTCCGGATATATTCCGGTAGTCATGGGCGAAAATTCCATATTTACAGGCATATTAAACAAAGAAGGATATATCCTCTCAATTACCAACGTATTAAATTCATCAAACCAGACGGATTATAGTGTTCCTGCATCGATAATATCTACGGTATACGTAATGCAGAACGCAAGTTCAGCAGGCAGCGCGCTCCAAAGCTTAATAGACAGCTATAACTCCCAGCAGTCAATATTCAAGGAGTCGTATAATTCTTCAAATTACACATACAGAAACACAGAAATAAATATAACCTATGTGACCTCTATAGCCGTATTGAACTATACTGATTATAAAGCGTATCTTAAACTATCAAATAACTCGATTGCCCCATTACCAATATACGATGAAACAGTCTTATTTGACTTCCACAATATTTTATATTCAATAATAATAAGCGGATACCTGAAAATACCAAGCGAAAAAACAGGAAGGGCGCTTGCGGCAGAGGCAATCAACAACATCTTGAATAACGAGAATCAGCTGCATTACACTTGAATTTAAGAAGGATTAATGGCCTCATTCATGACCCTAGGTTTTATAACGTTATATATTTTTATAGAACTAATCTTGCTACTCTTAAAATATTTTCCTATCGCTTTATACAATTTGCGTATATCTTCATATGCAATCAATCGATATAAACTCCTAACTCTATATCCTTGTTTTTATGGGCAAAATTCCATATACGCGATGTTTATGCCATCCAACACCTAGCGTATAATGCAGAAGCAAAATCGACTCTTAGTTAAAGTGGCATTAAGGCAGATAGAAGATAAATCTACCTGCTATTTCTTAATGGAAAGCACCTTTATCTCAAATATTAAAGTCTTTCCTGCCAACGGCGAATTAAAATCGACAGTAATAGAATTAGAGTTGATTGCAGTAACCACGCCCTGTTCGCCAGTGCCAGATGATACCGTCGTACCTACAGATATTGTCCTGTTGCCAACAACTGACTTTGGGATACTTACAATGCGGCTCTGATTTACCTCTCCATAGGCTTCGGATGGCGTCAAAGTAACATTTTTAATTTCATTTAGTTTCATCCCTATTACTGCATTGTTGAATCCAGTTATGAGTTGCCCGCTGCCTACAGTGAAATTAAGAGGTTGGGCCCCAAAATTAGAGCTGAATATAGTACCATTAGTAAATTTTCCGGTGTAATAAACGCTTACATTATCTCCTACTGCAACAGCGGATTGGGCAGAATTGTTGTTTGTCATATAAATATAAATGATAGCGGCAATTGCAATTATAAAAATAACTAAAATTAATCTATACTGTAATGGTATGCCAGTAGTCCCAGTTTTTCCACCTTTTCCAGTCATACTGGTATCTGTTGCATCGCAACATAATTAAATATTGCCCCGAATTAGATTTATTGATGGGCATCTTCGTATAAATTAGTAAATTTAGGAGCATGCCTTTTTTATAATGGGTGCAATAATAAAGTATGCAAAGAAAATCAATATATTTAATAATTGCAATGGCGTTGCTGTTAATTGCAGCTTCAATTCTCATTTATCTCCCCAAATTTGCACATAATCCGGCCTCAAAGCAGGGTGCCCATAATCAAAGTATGGCACTTGGGGTCGATGGTTCGATAATGAATGCCAGCCAAATAAGAGAGCTTGAATCTTTTGGGGTGCATTGGATCAGACTGGACATATCCGAAAACAAAAGCTTTGAAAGGTATGCAGCAAACCTTACAAGTCAAAATATTAGCATATTGGGGATAATAGACTATCGGACATTAGGTGTAAAATTCAAAAGTGTGGCCGGCGGACTAGAATGCATGAGCAATTGTAATTGGACGTTATCTGATTGGCTTTCAAATGTGTCAAAAGTCGTAAACATGTATCCGCAGATACATGTATGGGAGATATGGAATGAACCGCAATTGCCAATATTCCAGGATGGATTCAACAATGGAAGCGCCTACAACTACTTTCTTATGCTAAAAGGGGCATACGGCATAATAAAACAGTCTAATTCATCCGATACCGTCCTTTGTTTAGGGGGCGATAATATATATGAAGGGGGCACGGGCCCATGGCTACCAGGTTATTACTGGGCAGAAGCGCTTTGGAGATATAACGCCTCGAGATATTGCAGTGCAATATCATTACATGCTTACACTGGATTCAGATATCTTATTAACCAAAGCCCTGCGGGCAATTGGGTTACAATGGGCGATATATTTAATGGCTCTTTAAGTGCTTATGAAAACCTGACCAATAAACCTATATGGATTACAGAAATAGGCATACCCTCAAATAACGGCATAGGGTTGGGCAATATGCTTGACAATAGCTATAACAAGCAGGCGTTGTTCCTAAACCAGACATTCTCACTATTCACATCAAAACCATACATGGCAGGGATATTCTGGTTTAATGCCAATGGTTATGTCGATAGCCCATATAACTTCAGTTTTGGGCTTTTCAACAGGAGCTTTAGCCCAAAGCCATCAGCATATGCATTTAAGAGTTTTAGCGATGAGGAGGCTTTATTACAGAATAGCAAAAAGGCTTGACAGAAGAAAATTCGACAGCTACTTGGAAAGATTTGACAGGCATTTTTCAGAATCTGCCAAAAAGAAAATCATGCAGATAAAGCAGCATGGTTGGCAGTCGAACCGCAAAGTTATTAGGTGTTAAGTGTATATATGCAATAAGTGGCATCATGAGTATATTCAAAAAAAGGCCTCAGAATGAAAAGGATTATGGCGATGAATTGGTCAAAAGTCCGGTTTCAAAGGAAGCTTTGGCACAAATAGCACGCCAAAGGCCTACAGTAAAACATATGAAAGAAGAAGATGAAGATAACGAAGAATACGAAAAAGAAAGGCCTCAGAATGAAAAGGATTATGGCGATGAATTGGTCAAAAGTCCGGTTTCAAAGGAAGCTTTGGAGCAGGTAAGAAGCCAGAGATATACAATACAAAGAGTCGAAGAAGACGAATCACATTTTTAGCCAACTGTTTCATTGCTTGTAAATCTTAACAATTAAAAGCAATACAAAATAATATTAGAATTACTAATATTATATTGGCTATCCATTAAATCGCTCAATTTTCGCTAATAATCGCTTGCGGCCTTCACCAATATAATTGGGAGTATGTATCATACTTAATTCATAGTTCTGGCAATTCCTTGCAGCGGTTGTTTTTCATTCATGTTTATTCCGTCGTAAGAGGTTTGCGGTTTGGCCACTAACTAAATCAAATACAGTCCTTCCGTAATTATCCGTTGCATTTACATCTGCTCCTTTCTCTATAAGCATCTTTGCAAGCTCTGTATATCCATGCTCCCCAGCGTACATCAGTGCTGTTCTTCCGTAATTATCCGTTGCATTTACATCTGCTCCTTTCTCTATAAGCATCTTTGCAAGCTCCGTATATCCATACACTCCAGCGTACATCAGTGCAGTTACTCCAGATCCATCTTTTGCATTTACATCTGCTCCTTTCTCTATAAGCATCTTTGCAAGCTCCGTATATCCATACATTACAGCGTACATCAGTGCAGTTACTCCAGATCCATCTTTTGCATTTACATCTGCTCCTTTTTCTATAAGCATCTTTGCAAGCTCTGTATACTCGTGCTCTCCGGCGTACATCAGTGCAGTTACTCCAGATCCATCTTTTGCATTTACATCTGCTCCTTTTTCTATAAGCATCTTTGCAAGCTCCGTATATCCATACACTCCGGCGTACATCAGTGCTGTTCTTCCGTAATTATCCTTTGCATTTACATCTGCGCCTTTCTTTATAAGTTTTTCAGCGTGATCAATATCGCCAATTTTTATGGCTGATAGCAATTCACTTGTTTTCCCTTCATTCTTTGTAGCATTCATGTAATCTGCCAGTATAATGGGTGTGGATTTTAAATACTTACATGTTTCTTATTTGAAATTTCCGAAACAATTAAGGTATTTTGGAGAAAGAGCAGAAAAAAATGCGCAAACTTGGCATAAAATATATTTAATAATTTGTTCCGTTTAATGTGTTTCATTAAAGACGGTTTTCACATTCTTCTTGCGCTATCTTATACTAATATAAGAGTTTATTAGAATTACTAATATTATATTGGCTATCCATTAAATCGCTCAATTTTCGCTAATAATCGCTTGCGGCCTTCACCAATATAATTGCATGGAACGGTCTTTTTTATGGTGCTATGCGTTAAATCTGAGGGCATTTTTTCCATGAAACCATGCTAAAAACCTGTATTTTTGTACATTTCCATGCCAAAAATATGTGCTTCCATAAAAACGAAAATCGTTATTTTTATTTCATATTTTTGAGCTAAAAAAGGCCTCTCGAGAAAAAGTACGATTTTTTAAACGAGTTTGGCGCGCAATAGCCATTGCTTAACCCGGGTGGCCCATTTTCCATAAATCTGAAATGCAAGCTTTTTCCAAACCGTGTTTTTGTTGCAAAAAAATGGAATTCCGATTTCTGCTACCCATTGCACATGATATTTTATTTTTATGGAAAATGATACGGATCGTATGGCAAACTAGCTAGTTTAAGCCTTCGAGGGAATTATTTTTAGCAAATATCCTGCAAATTATCTATTCTAATACTTTCATAGAAATTCTAAAACTATCTGTGCCCAATCGGCGGCTTTTGATTTTCTATATCTCTTCCTATTTTTTCAAGATCTTTTTCTGGAGGCCTTTTCATTTGTCTAACGGTCTCTTCTCCATTTTTTCTTCCCCTTTTCGTTCTTATACCATCATAAGGCCCTTCCTTACTATTCACCGCAATTATCCTTGCTCTAATAAGTTTCGCTAGATCACCAATATAGCCTGAACTTTCTACCTGCCGTATTAGCTTCATAGCCTTCTCGCGCAATTTTGCCTCCTCCTTATTGGCCTCTTCGGCCTCCTTTTTTATTTCTTGTTCCTTACGAACCCTGCTATTAGTAAAGAATCCCATAGCTTTTTCTGGAAAGTTCAGGCATCATGGAGCTGCATGCCGCGCTCTCTGTAAACTTTTTTCTTTATCTTTTCGAATATATACCTGACCTCTGGTATGTCTATCCTACTGCCTGCAGTCTTGAAAAACTCTTCAACCCTTTCGTCGCTTTTCATTTTCTTGCTGTATAGCACTATCTGCACTATGTAGTCAAGCTTGTCAATCTGTTTTACAAGCTTGGCTTCATCTGTACGCTGTAAATAATATTCGTCCAGGATTTCCCTGAGTCCGATGCCTGCCTCTCCCACGAGGATCGATGCAAGCTTAAGTTCATTTCGTCTCTCAAGCTTCTTTTTAGCTTCTGGAGCTACGATCTGCAGCGACTTGTCATACCTAGTGGCTATGTCGCCCGTTATTACTTCATTGATGTCGTGGAATAGTCCCATAACTGCACATTTCTCTGCGTTTAGGCCCATCCTCTTCGCGATAAGATAAGATAGCACTGCCGTGCCGTATGAATGATCCCCATCATGCTCTGGGTTCTCAACTTTCGATATACGCCATCCGGTCCTTTCAATCTCTTTCAGCTTGTCAGCCCTGAGCATGAAGCGCAGTATGCCGTCCAATTCTTTCTCCACTTTCATAAATATCAATCCCAGTTGCAGATATAAATATATTTCTAGTCCGTCTCATTTAACATTTATCATTGCTTATCTATTGTATTGCATAGGGGCGGCAGCCTTTCCATTGGCCAAGCTGTCGAATATTGCTTCTGCCATCTGCCAACATTTGCCTTGCATATGAAAAGGACTTTCATCAAATATATACACCAAACTTTATTCTAATACTTTAATAGAAATTCTAAAACTATTTGTGTTAATTCAAATTTAGCTCTTTTACAAGCTTCTTGATTCGTGCATAAAGGCCCTAAAAGCCAAGAAGGCACAGATGGCCAAGGAGCTTTACGAAAGTGGAAACGAGAAAGTGAATGCACACCCGCTAGGGTTTTCACCGTAAGGTAAATACCCGGCCGTGGCAATCCATAAATAAGTTTTCGCCATATTGAAATCATGAAGCACTGGTTGACAAAAGACGTGCTGCTCATATCATTATCGGCATTCTTTGCCGACGCAGGCTATCAGGCGTTGATAGCAGGATTCCCGATATTCCTAGTGTTATATCTAAAGGCTCCGGTGTACTATCTCGGAATAGCAATGGCTATGGCATACGGAATAGGATCCATTTTCGCATATTACGGCGGCAGGCTTGCGGACAGGCACGGCAAGAAGAAAATAGCGATACTTGGCAATATTCTGATACCTGTGCTTTCGTTCACAGGCTTCGCCTCAGCAGCAGCCGAAGCCACCGTAATATTTTCGGGAGGATGGTGGGCTCGCAATTTCAGGACTCCAGCTAGAAGAGCCATGATGGGGGACATATCTAGCAGGCTCGACAAGCCAAGGGTTTACGGATTCTTGAACGCGCTCGACGTCAGTGGCGGAGTCGTTGCTGTCGCCTATCTATCCATAGGGATATATCTTGGCATCGCGCTCAAGTTCATATTCCTCGCCACCGCAATACCTATATTGATATCCTCGATATGCCTTTTTCTGGTCAGCTACAAAGGACTTCCGCGCAGTAGCAACGGTGTCAGGGCTGCAGCGAAAACAACGAGGGCGAAGGCCGGCGCCTACAGGGGCGTTATACTCGCGACCGGGATATACGGACTTAGCTTTTACAGCCTGAGCTTTCCCGTTCTTACCATAGCGCAACAGTCCACCGACCTTTACGGCGTGCTTTCGTATGCTGTGTTCCTTCTGGTTTCTGCAGTATTCGGATATGTTGCCGGAGTTTTGGCAAAGAGGATGGTCAGGAACCTCGCAGTCTTCGGATATTTTCTGGCAGGAATTGGTTCGCTCATTATAGGCCTGTCCTACCATTTCGGCTTGGGCACCTTGGTTTCTTATGCTGGCATATTCGTAATAGGAATAGCCGTAGGAACCATAGAAACCCTAGAGCCCACGATAGTGTCGCTTGCGAAAAGCAGGGTGAATTCCGGCAGCGGCATGGGTACGCTGACCTCATCGCGCAGCATAGGCCTGTTCGTAGCAAACCTAGCGCTCGGATTCTTTTATGTCCTAGGGCCGCTTTACGCGTACGGTTTTGCAGCATCCATGGCTATACTTGCGGGAATAACGCTTTTGGGATTCGGATCGCGATCCGGAATCTAAGCCTTCAGGTTCTTGCGCTTTTTCTAGTTTCCTACAGTCATGGTATCCAACATATGCCACGTCGCAAATGCGATCATCGGACAATGGAATGCCATTTCCTGGCGAGTTTTTCTATCTTCTTCCGAGCCCGGGCTCTTTCAGCATGTATGCATTCCGAACCTTTTTCTTGATTCAGAGGTCTTCAGCAGGCATGGCATCGGCCCCAGGCTGAATATGAGGAACATATCCGAAGTTCACCTGCCTATGCCATTTATGATGCTTAACCTTTCTATTATCTCTTCATCGAAAAGGCTTGCATTTACCGAAAACAGGGTTATTGCAGAAATTACCGATACTGCAAAAGTATTTAACAATTCAATTTCCTAATGTTGAGTGAAAATGCCGAGGTGAGGCTTTGCCTAACAACATGGTCGACGCAAGAGACGTAGTAAAGAGCTTCAGGACCTACGAGAACGGTAAGGGCTTCCTCGGATCGCTGAGAAGGAAGTCGTTCATGAAAAAGGCCCTGAAGGGCGTAAGCCTTAACGTAAAGGAGTCAGAGATAGTGGCGCTGCTCGGCAGGAACGGGAGCGGAAAATCCACAATGATAAAGCTCATGAGCGGTATATTATATCCTGACAGCGGAAGCATCAAAGTTCAAGGTATGGATCCGTGGAAGGAAAGGACCATGCTTGCGAGGAACATAGGGGTGATCTTCGGTTCGACGCATCCGCAGCTATTCTGGGATTTACCACCGTTGGATACGTTCATATATGTAAGGGAGCTTTACGACATAAACCAGAGGGATTACGATTCCAGGCTCGCATATCTGAAAAGAATACTGGGCATAGGCAAAGTTTACAAGCGGCAGACCAGGCAGTTGTCCCTCGGGGAGAGAATGAAATGCGAGTTCGTCGCCTCAATACTCCACATGCCTAAGATTGTCTTCATGGACGAGCCAACAGTAGGGGTCGACCTGCCTTCAAGGATAGCGATAGGCAGGGCAGTCCTGGATCTTAGGAAAAAGTTCGGCATTACATTCGTGCTTACCACGCACGTGGTTGATGACATAACCATAGCAGATAGAATAATACTGCTCGACAAGGGCAGGAAGCTGTTCGACGGAAAGCAGGAAGAGCTCAAAAAAAGGTTTGGAAAGTACGCGATACTCGAACTCTATTTCAAGCCTGTGGCAAAAGTGGACTACGCCAAATATGAAGCATTGGGAAAGGTTTTCTCCAAAAAGGATGGTTATATAGGATTGAAGGTTGATCCGAATATAACGAAGAGCAACGCCTTTGCAAGGATATTCAGGGACGAAAGCATAACGGATTACAGGCTTTCCGAGCCCGGGCTCAGCAGCATACTGGAGAGTACATACAAGCGCATAGACTCGAACAGGAGGTCTGGGAAATGAGGAACAAGTACTTCTCTGTATTCAAGATATTCTCGAAGAACGTAATGGCATACAGGGCCGAGATAGCGCTCGATGCGGTATTCTACATGCTCAGCTCGCTCGTCATGGTGATAGTGTGGATAGCGGTCTACCACTTCTCCGACCTCGCCAGCATAAGCGGCATAACGATAGGCAGCATGACAGTCTATCTTTTCGCGATAGGGAGCATAGGCTTCCTTTCCTGGCCCGGAGTAGCCAACGTTCTCGAATCCGACATGCGCAGCGGCGAGATAGCCAGCTCGCTCATAAGGCCCATAAAATACCCTTATGCAACTTTCATAAGGGAGATACCTGGAAATTTAATATTCTCATTCGCAGGAACGCTGCCCATATTTGTAATAATTTACATTATAGCAGGATTGCATCTAACCGCAATGCAAGTCGTAATGCTCATAATAGAGATGGTTCTTGCTTACCTCATAATAAACTTCATAGGCTTCATAATAGGCTCGCTAGCAATATACATAACCGACATATATGGCATACTTAGTGGAGTGACTTGGATGTTCTCGCTTTTAGGGGGAGGGATTATGCCTCTGCTGTTCTACCCGAAGCTATTCTACGGCATACTGATGCTTACTCCCTTCCCGTTCCTTTATTATGTTCCTGGAGGCACTTTCACTGGGATGATTCCGGCGGCGCAGCTCCCCGGGCTTGTGGCGGAGGGGGTTATATGGGCATTGGTACTCCTTACGATTGCAGTGGTAATCTGGCGTCGCGTGAGCAGGGACATAAATGCCGTGGGTGTTTGAATGTTTGAAAACATATCCAGAAACTTGAGGATGTATTATTCATCCCAGAAGGTACTCTGGAAGGATATAGCGATTTACAGGACGCAGTTCATTGTCTGGATATTTGTTTTCATGCTGAGCACAGTGTCAAGTGTCGTCACAATAACGATAATATACGACGTCTCCAGCGGAGTGGCAGGGTGGAGCTATTACCAGATGCTGGTGATGAGTTCCCTGGCCAACATGCTGATAGGGATGGTCATTTATAACATAGCACCGCAGAGGCTTGCAAGGACCATGCGCAACGGGCAGTTTGACCAGCACATACTCAAGCCGTACAATCCCGTTGTGACCATGCTCTCGCTTTACGGGACCAAAACGTCCGTCGGCACCGTGATAAGTGGGGTATTGGTTTTCGGATACGCGGCTTACATGACAGGCATAAGCGTCGTTGGTCTTTTTGAAATGCTGCTGATCTTCACGTTCGGGGTCGTTTCGCTGACCATGTTTCTCCTTATGGTTACGCTTTTATCTTACGTTCTTTTCAACAGCGCAGGATACATGCAGTGGGTGACAAGCATAGCGTCAAGAGCTGCACAATATCCACTGACGATATACGGACTTCCAGGTATACTGCTATTTACGGTCGGCTTGCCCGTGGGCCTTGCATCATTCTATCCATCGGCATTGGCCTTCGGGAAGATAAGCCCCGGATCGGTTGCATTGGTGGTAGTGATTGAAGTCTTTATGATAACGGCTTATTACTACGCTTGCACGTGGCTTACTAAGAAGTACAGGAGCGGAGGAGGCTGAGATGGCGCAAAGTCTTCGCTGAATGATATGTACTGATGGCCAGCGCCAACGGCCGTTCGGTTTTTATATTTTACAGTCGCAACGCTATTCATGCGATCATGTTTCTGGTAGTCGGGGTGTTGCTCAAATTTCGGCGCATCGTCATTAACAGGATAACACAAGAAAAGGAGTAGTATTTATCGGATCGCCGTGTGCAATTCGTTTAGTGCGATTGCCGCATAGTTTTCAGAAGAGGTTTTGAATCCCAGCCCAGTGATTATATGCTTTACTTTTATCTCGCAGGCTTAACGGCCCTGTTGTGGTCCATCTCAGGGGTTATGATAAAAAGGGTATCTCACAGGCTCGGAAACCTCCATGCGACTGCGCTTGTCGGAATCGGAAACGTAGCAATCCTTTCCATTGTGGTGCTGTTCCTTGGCAATCTGAACATAAGCCCTTTAGCGGCAGGACTAAGCATTATTGGAGGCATAATAACCGGATTAGGCTATATGTTGTTTTATAAATCGCTAGAAAGGCAGCAGGTCTCGAATGCCTATTCCACCATAGAAATACAGATGGTAATACTGTTCCTTTATGGTGTCCTGGTGCTTGGCGAGGCCATAAGCCCCAAGGATATATTGGGCATAATTATCATAGTGCTTGGTACATTTGCAGTCACCATAGAAAAGAAAAAATTCAATAGGGGTCTTTTGCCTGCGATTGCCGCCCAGGCCTTCTGGGCCTTTGGCTGGATCTTCTTCGTATACCCAATATCCGTCACGCAGAACCACATATTGCCCAACCTGATTGGCTTCGTAGCGGTCCTTACGCTGGCTTGCTTTATGTTGCTAATTTACGGGGGCAAACCGGAAACCGAGGCGAAACGGAACATGAAGGACGCTCCGATAGGTATAACTGCGGGGCTCTTTTCGGGATCTGGTAGCGCAATATATGCTATGCTTATTTATTTCAAGGATCTCGCTCTTGGTGCAGCAATATCCAATACTACGCCGATCATAGTGGCCGTAATATCACACTTCGTATACAAGGAAAGGCTTAGTCTTCTCCAGGTCCTCGGAATAATCGCGGTGGTTCTTGGCGCAGCAATGATTGAGATTTGAGTTATTATCATTTTCACGAGTTGCACACGCCTCGGACGGAAACGCAAATGCATATGCATTCCGAACCTTTGGATTTCAGGCCTTTGTCTTAGTTTTCTGTTTTGGCCTTCATTCTATCTCTGCAACCAATGCGCTGTGGTCTGATAAGCCCCTATCTATGCATTCCAGGCTTCTGAACTTCAGGCCCTTAGGGAGCATTATGTAATCGAAAGTATTGCCTTCAGACGGAAAGGAAACGTATTTCTTCAAAGCGTACGACAGGGTATAATCATTTGGCACCATCTGCAGTATGTTTTTCGGGTACATGTTGAAGTCTCCGACTATTACTGGTTTAATGTTTGCCCTCTTTATGTATTCTAATACTTCTTCCATATGAAACCTGCTGAAAATGTCTTTGTTTGAGAAGTGCACGACAATTAAGTCTATGGGCGGCTTAGACATTACTCTTGCTTTCACTATGCCGCGGTAGTGCCTGTCATCATGGTGGCGCTTCAGCCTCCTTTTTACTATATTTGTAAGTGCATACCTAGACAGTATCGCATCCCCTGCCCTGGCCCTTCTGTCTCCGACCCATTGGGGACTTTCCTTCTGCATGTTGCCCGATAAATAGAAAGCGCAATGGCTCATGCCTGTTGCCCTGGCAATCTGCTTGGCTTGATTATCGCCGTACTTGTTGTACTTTGCGTCGTCCATCACTTCTTCAAGAGTGACAATGTCCGGCTTTTGCTCTTTGATGAAATTGACTATCTTGGGCATGCGCGTATCCCAGTCGTTATAAAGAGCTATGTTAAGGTCAAGCAGTTTTAGCATATTACCTAGACTAATATGCAATCTAGCTAATAAAAACTTTTATGATATATAGTGTCAGAGCTTTATGTTCTGCTCTCTGGATGGCTCATCTGCCATTCTATGTCTTTAGTCTACTTTCTTTATTTTACATTTTTATATACGGCAGACTACACATAAGACTTAAAATATGTTGGCAGGCTTATATATGTACAGCGGTGTACATGGCAAAAAGCGATAATATTCATAGTGCGCATAAAGGCGAAAGACATCAGCATGCCTCAATTACAGGGACGGATGGAGTGCCAAAAAATGCAATAAAAACAAGGCTCCCTGCTTCTTCAGCAGTCGAAGACGCAAGGCAGGTTGAAAACGAGCTGAAAAGGCTGAACGAAGACAAGGAAAAGTTGATAGTAGCGTTTGGTGCATCGCGAATAGAAGAACTTGAAAAAAAACCAGACTACAAAGCTTTCCATAATGGGCTTCTTACGTCTCACAGGGATTTTGACAAGTTTTATGCAAGATTATTAAATCATGAAAAGAGTGCAATAGTATCGGGCCTAAACCCCAGCGGCCAGTTCCATATGGGCCACATAGGCGTATTTGATACTAATCTCTTCTTCCAAAAAGAGTACGGCATAGACCTGTATGCCCCTATTTCTGATGATGAGAGCTATGTTGCTAGAAAGATAGAAAACCAGGAAATCGGCCTGAAGAACGCGTTCAGACTTGTGAAAGAGATGCTGGCATACGGCTATGAACCTAAGAAGACACATTTTATAATAGACCAGATTTATACGAACATCTACAATCTGGCAATAAAGATATCGAGGGGGATAAATATCAGCACAGTAAAGGCAATCTATGATTACAAAGATTCAGATAATGTTGGTCTTACTTTCTATCCATCGGTGCAATCTGCCCATGTAATATTCCCTCAAACATTGGGCATAAAAAACGTCTTAGTCCCGATAGGTTTAGATGAAGACACCCATCTTCGTGCTTCGAGGGACGTGGCAGAGAAATTCGGATACATGAAGGCAAGCGTGCTCCATGGGCGTTTTCTGCCAGGGGTTAATGGAAAAAAGATGTCAAAGTCGGCTGGCAATGCAGTATATCTGGTAAGGGACAGCCAAAGCGAGATAAAGAGAAAGATATCTCAGGCGTTTAGCGGCGGCAGGACCACAATAGAAGAGCACAGAAAGCTCGGCGGCGTTCCGGAGATTGATATAGCTTACCTATACCTTAAATACGTATTTAAAAACGTTGAAGAAGCACGGCAGCTTTATAAAGATTATAAGAGCGGCAAAATCCTTAGCGGAGAAATGAAAAATATGCTTCAAGATGAGATAATGAAGAAGATTCAACCGATTAAGGAAAAGATGGCAAAAGTAACAATTAAAGAAATGGCGAATTCAATAATGAGCAATGATGAGATTGATGTGAAGTTATTGATAGAAAAATCAGATGTTATGTCGGAAGAGCCCAAAACAGAATGATGCATTTTAGACTATATGCGCATAGCCCGTTTACATTCCGCGGCAAGCAACTTTGCGTATTTTTCATATAATCGTGCATGCAATGAAGTTGATGCTGCGCGCCATTGCATTAACAATATGAAATCTTTTAGGCACTGTGTCCTCAATTTTTTGTTCATGTGTCAAGATATAACTATGCCAAGCATTACCTTTATCAAAAATCCTATCAACGCAGTTATGAATGCAGTGCCAAGCGATATCGCAAGCATCTCAAGTATCCTATGTTTTATGCCCGTATCGCTTATCACAGCTATAAGCGTTGATGCTATTGATAATATTATTATAACGGATATTGCCGCTTCGGCTATGCCTAGATATCCTGATGCGCCCAGAATGAATGGATATGTGGCTACAAGCGCGCCGGAGAAATAGAAAGCACCAGTATAATATGCATCCTTTATTGGCTTTGTGGGCTTGCTGACTCCCTTCCCCAAAGACCTATCAATAACAATCTCGGATTTGGAAGATAGATATGCGCCTGCTGCCATTGAAAGCGTACCGGATATGCCGACTATTATGCCGGTTATCGCAACGATGAAGCTTGATGAAGCTATCATAGCCAATCCGGATACGACCGCTAATATCTCTACGAGGCCGTCATTCATCCCAAAGACTATCGAGCGAGTATAATCTAATCGTGCTTCATGCTTTTCGGTTTCTTTGAGCAGCATGCTTTCATGCTCTTCCTCATCCTTTATTATGCTGCCAACTTTAGTTCGCAGTTTACTGCTGATGCCCCTTTTCATAAGGTCCTTATATTCATCCAGCCCCTTTTTTTCATTTCTTTCAAGCAGCTTTGTCACAAAGGCTATGCCCATTAGCCTTCTTGCTATTAAGTACATATACAGTTTAACCCTTGAGCTTATTGGCATGCTGTATCCTTTTGGGTCTTCCCCCGAAAGCGCTGCCCATATTTTTGCATGCCTGAGCTCAGTATGCATTAAGTCAGTAACAAGATCTTTCAGCTCTAAGGACTTTTCGTGCTCTGCTATCAGTCTGTATAAATTAAAGTCCGACATTTCGGCTTCGAAGAACCTTTTTTCTAGGCTCTTTCCGGTTATTTTGTTTATATAATCAGCCATTAGCAGTTATGTTTTGAATAAATAAAAGCTTTCCGATATGGCTACTGCCTTTTGGGAAGAGTTGTGGCATTTTCCATCAATGTCATTCGATTCCAACGGCGCGGCATTTTGCATAGTGTTTCATCTTCTTAAGCGCCTAGCTGGATTTCCATGGCGCATAAAGTTGCTACCGATTCGCTCTATCTCGTTGTTTACAGAATGCATAGCAGAAAGCCCACGATTTTCAATCGTGGGATGAATGCAAATGTTTTTACATTTTGTCATCATAATATCATCAATGTCCCCTGCATATATCTGAAACACATCCTATGAAGGAATGTCCAGAGTTGAGTGCAGGACTCGTCAGGTTGATGCCTGTGGCACGAAATCCACAGTAGGGAATGTTCCCGCACCCATCCAAGAGGTGCGGAACAAGAGCATATCCCGATTGCATACAGACAGGGATGTATGCAAGGAGAGCACTGATACCTCCAAAGAGGCAACGCAAGGATGCTCTGCGACCTTGAAATTCGCAAGGTTCTGTAAACGTAGTGGTCATTGAATCACCCAGAACCCCACGACCTTAAGTCGTGGGAGTATGTCAGCTCTAGAAATATATGATATACGGGCATAAGCAAAGGATTATAAACTGTTATTACTATAATGCATTACAAAAAGTGATCTCATGAAAGGAAAAGTGAAAATGTTTAATGAGGCTAGAGGATTTGGCTTCATAACTGGAGAAGACGGAAAAGATGTGTATGTAAACATTGCATCGATTGAAGGGGGCGCAGCCCTTGCCATAGGCGACAATGTAGAATACGAAGTAATACAGGGCGAACGCGGACCAGCGGCAAAGAACGTAAAGAAGGTATAATCATGATAAGGGGCCGCTTTTGCGGCCGCCCGATCTGATTCTAGATTTTTGCAGATATGCGCTTATTTAGCATTATTAAGGCATTTTTAATACCCGATTATCTGGGCTTAAGCACTACCTTTGCATACTTGTTTGTATCTATATATTTTGAGCCATAGTTGGCTATATCATCCAAGCTTACCTTTTTTATCATGCTTGAAATATTAAGCTGCAACTCGGGGTCACCATACAAAAGAGCCGAGTTTACGATGGACGCGGGCATCTGCAGCGTATTTTCTTTTTGAGTTTCTATATTTATAGAAAGCCCATTTTTAGTGATCTCAAGGTCGTTTTTGGATATTTCCCCATTTGCAACATTCTCAAATTCCTTGAGTATTATGCTTTCTACGGAGTCCATGTTCTTTGGCATAGTCCCCGCCCCGGCAGCTATGAAACCAAAATTTCCATATGGGCTGTAATATGCCATCGGATCGTAAGAAAGGCCGCGCCTTCCCCTTATCTCATCAAAAAGCCTTGACCTTAAATATTGGGCTATCACGTTCAGAGTGGCATACTCACTTATATCCTTAGAGTTAAATTCGCGGCATGCAAAGCCTATGCATATCCTCGTTTGCTTAATCCCCTCCTTTGATATGACAATGCTGTTTTTAGAGGGCTTTTCCCTAGCTGGATAGCGGATCGGCATCGCTTTTGGGGAATTAAAATCGTCGAAGTATTTTTTTGTAAATTTAATTGCATTTGATTCGTTTATGCCTCCGTGCACTGCCAGAAACATATTGCCTGGATTATAATACTTTTTGTATATTTTCAATATATCTTTTTTCTTTATGTTTTTTATTGTAAGTTCATTATTCCCGCTTATGGGCATCCTTGCAGGGTGATTCTTGTATATTGCCATAGGCATGTAATCATAGAACATGAATTGTGGATTATCCCTTCTGATAAGGTTTTCGTTCATTATCGGACCTCTTTCAAGCTCGAATTCTTTTTCAGGAATGACAGAATGCTTGATCATATCTGAAAGTATGTCAAAAGCATTTTCGGCATATTTTTTGTATACCTGCATGTAATATACGGTGGTTTCCTTGTCTGTGAAGGCATTTCTTCTTATCCCAAATTTCTTTGTTTCGTCGTTTATTGCTTTCCACGTTCTTTTTTTGGTGCCTTTGAACAGCATATGCTCTAGAAAGTGTGCCGATCCGTTAAGGGCAGGTTCTTCGTCTATAGAACCGTATCTTATCCCTATTACTATGCCTACGGTCTGCAACTGCGTAAAAGGCAATATACCAAAATTTAAGCCGTTGCTTAATCTATCTACGTGCATCTTATTTGCCATATCGTCATATTGGCTAAAGAATCATATATACCTATGGCTTCTTGCCCTTTTTCTTTAACTCTGGAATGGTAAACCGGTTCCAGAATATTTTATAGAGCTTGAATTTATCTGGTATGTCTCTTAGGTATGGGATGTACGGCAGAAAAATCAGAAGTGCGAATACGAATACGGCTATCGTGCCATTCTCGATGTCGCCCCACCAAGGTATCCCTGCAGTAACGATTTCCATTAGGTTATACGGGGCAACCCAGTAGCTGCCTATCTGCCACCATTCGCCGCCTGCGCGTATCATCCCGTACTGAGATGTCCTGAGCCCGTATTTCGTTGCAGTTGTGTAAAGCACACCCGAATCTGAAAGGAAGCGTATGTCATAAGTTTCATTCAAACCGCTGCTAGTCTCGCCCTGCAAGGCTTCTCCATATAAGCCGCTATCTGCCATGTGCGTCAGCGTGCCTACCACCACAAGCAGAGGATTCGACGAATTGATGGCATTGGCTATAGAGCCATTAGCCTCGAAGTATGCGAATGCTTGATCCACGCTAGCGTTTTGAGCAGAGGCGTTTTCACCTAGGAAAATGTTCTCATAGTTTCTAGTGCCCGTCAAATTTACGTATTCATCGTAAGGCACCGTAACATAGGCATTCCTGGTGCTGAATGAATACGGATCTATAGTATCGAGATATGTGGCAGTCCCTGACGTGAATGTGAACTCCTTCAAAAGAGTAATGGCCATTATGCTAGGGGTAGAGTGTGCTATTCCCTGTATTGTAATGGGCGGAACATACGGCGCCCTTAGGAATATTGCAAATAACAGTATGATTACGAATATGTATGCCATTCGCTTATACATTTTCTTGTGATCCGCTGGCACCATCTTATAAGGTATATCTTTTCTGTATGGTACGCTCAAGCCCTTTCTTTTCACCAGCATGTAATGGGTAAACATCAGTATTACAAGCAACAGAGGTATTATCGCTATATGCCACCCTAATAACGCGCCTTGGTTAAGAGGATTGACCCAGTAGCCTAAGCCAAAGCCGTTCCATAAATCTGCGCCTGCCTTATCATTCCATTGCGATACGAAATCTCCCCGTAACCCTATGCCAAAGGCGTATTCTAGGAATACCAGGAGCAGCATCAAGCTGCCTAACATCCATACAAGCTTCTTCTTTTTGAACGATGATGTTGAGAATTGAACAAACAAGTGCACCAATATCAGGGTAACGAATGCCTCTGCAGCCCATAGATGTATACTGCGGATAAACGTGCCTGCAGCAGTAAGGTCCCACCAATATGGGCCGAATATAACCATCACTATGCCGCTGGCTGCAAGTATGCCAAATATCTCGAGCAGATAAATGCCTATTGTGAAGAAAAAGTTGTTTCCATATGATGGAACGCTTCTTATATAAAAAAATTCTATAAACGACTTGATTTCCGATTTAATTGACTGGTCTCCGGCTTCTTCGCCAGGCTTGGCAGGAATCATATCCTTCTTAGTGCCTATGCCTGATTTGCCCGCTTCGTCTGTTTGCATTGGATGCGCCATATTTGATAAATATAATGGTTTAAAAGATTTAAAAATGTTAAATTAATTTATGCATAACACTCTTTGTTAATCAAATGCCTAACGCTCCGCTTGAAGCGGTATTCTTCACCTTTATGTTGTATCACATTCTTATGATATAATAAAGGAGACGCGCCAATAATGCCGATGTCGGCATCATTGGGCCATTGAACTTAGCTAGAATTATTCTTTCTTCTTCCTTCCCTGCCTAGCCCTAGACACATATCCGTCGCTGTCTATGAAGTATATGTAACCTTTTTCTCTTTCTATCTTTTCAT
>JAKBRJ010000010.1:0-3452 GCA_021834785.1 Microcaldota archaeon | reverse complement strand
CGGCATCATTGGGCCATTGAACTTAGCTAGAATTATTCTTTCTTCTTCCTTCCCTGCCTAGCCCTAGACACATATCCGTCGCTGTCTATGAAGTATATGTAACCTTTTTCTCTTTCTATCTTTTCATTTCCTGCCTTCTTTTTTGTGCCAGACTTGTTTGCTCTTTGAGGACTCTGCCATGCATATCCGTCCTTTCCTAGATAATACAGGTATCCTTCCTCTCTCTTTATAGCCTCTCTTGATACTCGTTCTGCCATGAAATCACGTATTATTATATGCAGTTCAATATTTTAAAATGCGATGTTTAAAAAGGAGGATTTAAAAATCTATCTTAAAGCGCATAATTGGGCGTTTTTGTGCGCAATATTTTTAAATATTCGCTGCATCAAGTAATATGGCCTTTGGCAGCAGGAATAAATACAATGAGTAAAAATCTTAAACCCATCCGCCTTGATTATTCTGGAGCAGGCTATTCTCCTTCTGCATTAGTCAAAAGATCCATATACGACGCCTCAAAACAAGCCGATTGCTACCCATACGAAGGGTACGAAGGGCTGCATGAAAAGATAGCAGGATATTGCAAGACTGAAAGCAGGAATATTTATGCTACAAACGGGGGCGATGAGGCAATAGAGCTCATTATAACGATATTCGGAAGAAAGATGCTTGTACCAATACCAACGTACAATGAATATGAATATATCGGCAAAAGCAGGAATTCCGAGATAAGGTATAAAAATTGCCTCAGCGACGACAATTCGTACTCATTGAACTATACAAAGGCAGACCTTAAATGGGCCACGCTTGTATGGATATGCAACCCTAACAACCCTACTGGAAGCATAATACCTAGGAAAGACATATTGTGGGTGCTCGACAATACGGACGCGATAGTCGCAGTGGACGAAGCCTATTACGAGTTTGCCGGAAACAGCGTAATTGACCTTATAAAGAGATATAAGAATCTTATTGTGCTGCGAACATTTTCAAAAGGATTCGGGCTGGCTGGATTGCGTTTGGGGTATATGGCATCTAACCCGTCTATAATATCATACTTAAAAGTAGCTTCGCAGGAATTTAACGTAAACCGGATTGCAAGGGCAGCCGGAATCGCTGCGCTTTCGAGCCTAAACTATTATAAAAAAAGAATAGCTGCCATGAAAAAACTAAGGGATGAGTTTGAGCGGTTTGCATCCGGATTAGGCATATACGTGTTCAAATCGAATGGCGGTTTTGTGTTCCTGAAGTTCAAGAGCATTGCCGAAATGGAAAGGATTTATGCTGAATTGAAAAATAGGGGCATCTTTGTATTTAAGGCTTCTGATTCTGAGTTTACCGGCCTGAAAGGCCCGTACATGAGGATAGCCATAGGCAATAGGGGCGATTTGTCTGTGCTGAAAAGTGAGCTTAAGTCCATAATGCAAAACTTATCAGATGAAAAGCCAAAATAACAAGTGCAGATACTAATTGCATATCTGTAAAAATACGAAAGCATAATATGAAAAGGATAAGAATAAAATAAAAAATATAATAAAAATTCCAATGCTTTTAAGGCATTAAGATTAGGACATTATTTCTCCTGTTGCAAATCTTTCCTTTACATCAGTTATCCTTACCTTTACAGCATCTCCTTCTTTTGCACCCTTGACAAAGATTACAAAGCCGTCCTTTTTAGCTATTCCATCGCCTTTCGATGCAACTGCCTCAACCTTAACGTCTACTTCATCTCCTACTTTTACGGGCTTAGGTTGTGATGGTCCTGAGAACCTGTTCATTCCTCCCCTTCTGTCACCGCGCATTCCACGGCCTTCTTCAAAAGATCTGTCTTCTTCCATTCCTTCGTCTTGATTCATTCAATTCACTTTATTTTTTTGCACGTAAAATTAGGGCAGTTACGCCTTAATTTGTCCGCATATATATCTTACTATACAGATATTAATGGCTTTCGGTTGGCATGCTCTTTATCCTAAAGTCGTTGCCATGCGATCATGTGGTTGCGTATGATGTAAAAAACGAGCCTTGAACTCTTGAAGAACCAAATGAATTTATTTTTGGTATGCCAATTATACAAAGAATATTAAACTGCCTAAACATAAATACTACAGTAGATTTGCCGCTGGCGGGCATCCAGGTCAAACCGATTATCATCGAATCAGTAGTATATTAACTTGCACTTTTTTAACTTCCCGAGCGGGAAGTCCCCTTGACTTGGCAAGGGGATGAAAGTGGAAGAAAGTTATTTGAAGGAGCAAGTATACCACGACTTTTAAGTCGTGGACGAATTGCCCACAGCATTCGCAACAGGTTAAATTCTCTTTTTCAGAATATCCGTTAATGACAGTGCAGCGCATAAAAAATTTGCGCCGCAAACTGCCAGAAACGTGATAACATGAATAGAGGAATGAATGAAAAAAATATAAACCCACCGGCCAAGGAACTTAGTCATCAGTACAACTGGCAGCACATGATTTTTGTGACAAAATACCGTTACAAAATGTTCAGGAACCCGAAGACCGTCGGGATAATACGGGACGCGCTTTACGACGCGGCAGAAAGGCACGGAGAGCGACAGGATTACGGCAAAGCCATGGCTTGAGACCCCGATAGACTTCAGTATGATAAAGAGCAAGGTGGGAAGCACGAGGATCATAATGGCCAAGGAGGATCCATATGTGCCTGTAGAAGACTCGAAGATATTCGGGGCGGAGCTTGATGCGAAGGTCAACATAATGCCGATTAAAGTGCATTTCGCCGAGGATGACGGCTACAAGGAGCTCCATGTTGCGCTGAACGAGTTCATGAAACTAGTCAATGATACATGAGTGCGCAAGCGTGCTATCCCCTTGAAACGATTCGCCAATTTTTAGCACAAAAACAAAAAGCCTATATACCTTTATGCTCACCCTATATACGCCCTCGTTAGCATTCATGCTTAAGTGATGAAATGAATGCAACTGAAAGAATAGAAAAAGCAAGGAACAATGGGGACGTAGGCAGGTGGCGAATGCCTGATGACCTGGCACACGTGAGAAGGGAGAACAACGGAAAGGACGTTTTCCTGCACATAGGCATCGACATACGCAGATGACGCCGAAGTCCTCTGCCCCTAAGCGGGCCTTATGCTTATGCCTTACAGCAACGAAGGTTAAAAGGTATTTTAAAGCTTTACGGCTCTAATATGTTTACACAGAGGGGAGCTACGCTAACCTGGCAGACTGCAAGCCTTGGGCGCTTGCGATCGGAGTTCAAATCTCCGGCTCCCCATTTAACCATCAGCATCTTTATACAAATAATTTACTTGTGTTGCTTAGATTTCTTTTGATTGCTAGGGTATGGCCAAAACAAAACTTTTTTATAGTTATGCTATAAAATAAATAGTTACTTCCTTAGGATGGGGGTCCGATGGAAGGGGCATGTGACAAAAATGAGTGAAGTACTTCAAACTAAATATG
>JAKBRJ010000034.1 GCA_021834785.1 Microcaldota archaeon | reverse complement strand
GATGCTTTCGTCATGCATTGGCACCAGGATGAGCTACAGGGATGTGATCAACGAGTTTGTAGGCAGGAGGATGCGCTTCCTAAGGCTGCCTGCGGACCTGCGCAGCTACATAAACCATTTCGTCAGCAATGCGGCGCTCGACAGGCACGTGCAGGGAGTGCTGCTTTTCGGCTCTGTGGCAAAGAACAACTTCTCAAAATACAGCGACACAGACCTTCTTATACTGTCAGACCTGCCGGGCATATCCAGTTTCAATGACATTGAGGAGCTCGTAAAGGGCTCAGAGGAATACAGGAAGCCATTGATAGAGAAGGGCTTCAGCCTGAGGATAAGCCCGCTGGTGATTGGAACCAACGAGATCCAGCACTTCAGGCCCATATACATAGATTTCGTCGAGGATGGAGTGGTGCTCTTCGAACGCAACGGCGCTCTGACGGATTTCCTGAACAGCATAAGGAAAAGCGTGAAGTACGAGAAGCGCATAGTCAACAATAGTATTGTGATAAAATGGAGCATGAAGGCATAGCCGAGGAAGCGATAGGTAGCGCCAAGAGATGGCTTGTCTCTGCCGAGCTCAATGCAGGGAAGGGCAACTACGACTCCGCGCTCTACAGCCTGGAGATGTCGGTGGAGATAGCGATGAAGGCAGTACTGCTCTCGATAGGCATAGACGTGCCGAAGTCCCACAGGATAGGCGATGTCTTTGCGGCAAGCGTGAGAGAGGATAAGCGCCTGCCAGACGAGTTCAAGAGCCATATAGGGGAGTGCACGGATATATTCAATGCGCTGCTGGGGCTCAGGGCGGCAGGCGGATACATGTTTGAAGCGAAGACTACAATGGGCGAGCTCAAGGACGAATACGAACGCTACAGGAAAGGCGCAGAGGATGTGGTCGGGCTCTGCGCAGGGGCAGTGGATGCCGTGGCATCGGTATCTTAGAATACCCCACCGCTCAGTGCTTCTTAGCAATGCGACCCATATATTGGCCAAATACAATTAAACAGAAAAGCATAAATATATTTAGTAATAACATAGTTAATTATGAAATATATTAAGAGATTATTGTTAGACGAGATAAAGAAGTGGGTTGAAAGGAGAGAGATAATAGCGATACGCGGGCCAAGGCAATCAGGCAAGACGACGCTGCTCATGCTCCTTTCCAAATGGCTTGCCAGCGATAAAGGCATAGACGAAAACCACATAATCTACATAACGTTCGAAGACAGGGGGCAACTTGACGCCTTCTCGCAGAACCCGAAGGACTTCGTTGAAAGGCTCGTAATGGACAAAAAGATGCATTACATACTCTTGGATGAAGCGCAATACTGCCCGGATTTAGGGCAGAAGCTAAAGCTCATATACGACTTGTTCGACAACGTAAAGCTCGTTATAACAGGATCGTCTTCCTTGGAGCTCAAGAACCAGACAGGCAAGTACCTGGTCGGGCGCATCCTTGAATTTGACCTGATGCCTCTGAATTTCCAGGAATACCTGGATCATGCGGATGAGGGCCTGGCAAGTATGTACTCGCAATGGCACGAGAAAGCAATGGCACTTGTATCCGAAGGCAGGGACTTTGAGGTAAAGAAAGATCCTGATATTTTCACAGAAGAGATGCTAAAGCACCTTGATGCTTTCATTACGTTCGGTGGATATCCTGCAGTTGTATCTGCGAGCTGGAAGGACGAGAAAGAAATGCTGCTCAAAAACATGCTGAACAATTACATTGACAGGGACATAGTGTCGTTCCTGCAGATAACCGACACGATAAGATTTAGGAAGCTTGTTACCGCCCTTGCGGCTTCTGATGGCTCAATGACAAAGATGGAGGCGCTTGCTTCGCAGATAGGCAGCTATTTTAAGGAGCTGTCAAAGCTCATTGACGTGCTTGAGCAAACATACGTGATAAGGCGCATAGGCCCATACCATAAAAACCTTTTAACCGAATTGAGAAAAGTGCAGAAGACATATTTTGTTGATACCGGGCTCAGGAATGCACTGATAGAAAATTTCTCCAGCCTGGAGAACAGGCCCGATGCCGGCGTTTTGGCCGAAAATTTCGTATTGAACGAGATCTTTGAGCATTCCAAGGTCAATTTTTGGAGGACTACAGCAAAGACTGAGGTGGACTTTGTAGCAGATGGAAAGGGATTGCTGCCCATAGAGGTAAAGTTCCAGCGTTTTGCCAGCCCCAATGTGAACAGAAGCCTATACGGCTTTTTGGAGGCGTATAAGCCTGCCGAAGCATTTATGGTAACGCGTGACTTTTGGGGAGAGAGATCGTTCAAGCAGTCAAAAATCAAGTTTGTCCCGATATGCTATATGTAGGGCGATAGCGGGCATAGCTTCTGGCAAGATATGATACGGGTGTTTTTAGAGAGTTCGGCGGTATTCCATAACAGATATTTGAAAACAAAAAAATACAGGTAAACCGAATGGCAAAAAGCAGAAATTTGTATATCATTTATTCAATACTCATACTTGTAGCTTTCACTTTTGCAGTGAGATCTTCAAATAACGCGTTCATGACGACCATACCTCTTTTCGCGGAGAGATACTTTCATTTTACCGGGACGGATGTCGGGCTGATTGCCGGATTCTCTGCCCTCATAATGTTTTTGGCGACATTTTTCATAAATAGCAGGCTGAATGCCAAAACGCGCAGGTACCTGTTCATTTTTGCAAACGTGCTGATAACGATTTCTTTGCTATTGATAATGTATTCGACCTCTTTCTCGATATGGCTCTACGTGCTGTTCATAAGCTTTTCAGCCGGAATTATAATGCCGAACATAATAACCTCTGCAGGAGATTATCCAGACAGAAAAGTAAGAGAAAGAATGATGGGCATATATACTTTGGCATTGAGCGCAAGCCTTATTGTCGGGCCCGCGTTGGAAGGGCTTGTGCTTGACTACTTCCCGTTGAAATATGGATTCTTGCTTTTTGCACCGATAAGCGCAATTGCCGTAATGCTTTCGCCTTTCATGAAATTCCCAGAATCCAAATCGGAAGAATCAAAAGATGTGAAGGTTTTCTCAAACCCGGGTTTTAAGGTTGCAATATTCTCGATATTGACTTACAACGTGCCATTTTCAATGATAATATTTTTCAGCGGCATATTTGCAGAACATGCCTTTAAAATGCCGTACTCTGTCATAATGCTGATTTTCTCCGTATTATTTGCGGTATCGTTTATATCAAGAGTCGCGTTATCGTATTTTGTGCCGTCAAACTTATGGAGATATATAAAGTTTTCAATGCTTATGACCGCCATAGGGGTATCGGTCATATTTCTCAGCAGGGACGCCTTGTTTTACGTAATAGGGATAATGATCCTCGGGGTGCCGCATGGGCTTACGTATCCATTATCTATATCTTCGATAGGCAGGTCTTTTAATATAAACAAAAGGAATAAGGCGAACAGCTATTTCTTTGCAATAATCATGCTCATAAATATAGCTGCTCCGACAGCAGCGGGGTTATTGATAGACCATATCGGGTTTAGAAATGTCATGATATTCATAGTCCCCATAATAATGGTATTGTTCGTTTTAGCAAGAAGAGAGGTAAAATCGATAAGACTCAATAAATTGTCTGGGCAGTAGGTATATCTTTCAAAAGCAGCCCCTGTTCTCCATGATCCATTTTGCCATTTCGCCAAATGAGGTTGTCAGGCGATATATCCATATGGACAGGATAAAGCTCCAGAGGTTCGATGCCAAGAGGATAGATGATGCATTCGGAAAGCCTTTGGAAAGATGAGCCAGCATGCAGGAGATATGGGATTTGGCATCCCTTATCACAGGGCAGGATAATCGTTCAATGCAAACATGGCACTTGCAAGAAAACACAATGGTTTTATTATTCGTATAGTTATTCCTGTGAAAATAATGTCTGAAATAATGATACCGCGGCCATCGATAGAAAAACTAATCCGGCAGCTTATACATCATCGTATACGTTCTTGCGACGGCCAAGCTTCAATACTAGTATTATTAAGCTGTTTCTCTTTATATCTAGGATTATCCTGTAGTCTCCTACGCGTAAACTAAAAAGGGCTATCCCCGTAAGCCTTTTCACATGTATAAATGGGTTCTCAGAGAATGCTATTTCCTTCAATTTTGTATATATTCTCTGCGCCGTTAGCTTATCCAATTTCCTGAAAGATCGCCGGGCATCATCGGATATCTCAATATCGTACACCATTGGATCATCATTTCAGGCCCATCTCCCTGGCTACATCTTCCATTTTGTGCACCCTTCCTGCCTCTATGTCCTTTAGGCTCCTCTTTATTCCATTGATCTCCTCCTTAGAAAGGGGCTGTCTGTCTGTAGCCATATCTGTAAGCCTTTCAATTACCGAGTTTATAGATTCTCTTGGGTTTAATTTTAGCTCCTCGATCTTCTTTTTTGTGCTTTTCTTCAGTAATACCGTTGTAGTTTCCATAGTTGTATATATGAATATATATGTATTTATATATTCCTATAATGCCGCGCTTTGAAAGGGCATCAGAATTATATGTGATGAATCTTATAGAAAAATATAAGAATATGCGAGTAATCCGTGAGCCGGTATTCCTTCTCTATTTCGTTTTTCTTGAGATTCATGAAACGCTTCAGTATGTATTTGCTTCCCTTGTATGAAAATACCTAGTTGGATGATGCATAACCCTTATCCATGCGCCTGAAACGTGTGCCTCTAGGAACGGCAAGCCAGTTTCTCGCAAGCTTCAGCGTAATGTATCTGGGCTGCCTCTTTGAATTCATGCATATCAAAAAATGCTTCGCAATAAGACTTAATATCGTTTTGTCTGAATGGCTTCCTTTGCGTGCAGCCTTTTGAGCGGGGGCTGCGCATTATGCATGCTATTTA
>JAKBRJ010000033.1 GCA_021834785.1 Microcaldota archaeon | reverse complement strand
TGCTTATGACGTATCTATGCAACATGAAGAAGAGGAATGGGAAGAAGATCCTATAAACAATCCAATGCCAAGTTGGATGCCACCATGATAGAGGTAGATTGAAATGACAACGAACGATGAGATAATGAAAGAACACAAAATGCATACTTGCAATCCTAAATCAAAGAAAGGCGAGAGCCAACTATACGATGAAGATTGTGTAATTGAAATGCTTGACGAAGCCAGAGCCGATGCAATAGCTAAAAGAGATGCTGAAATATTAGAAGGCATCCAGAAAAAGAAAAAGATAAGGATTGACTTAACTGAGTATAACAATAAACTTACAACAAATACAGCCAAGCGGATATTCAAGGAGCTTGATGCAATATGCTCAAATACAGGCACAGGATTAGGACTTGATTTGGAAGATGCAATATCCAATCATGCAAGGGACAGCTCCGCTACATTAAAGAAAATACAAGCACTCAAAAAGCAATTCAAGGTAGATTAAAATGACAACTACTGAAGAGATAAAACAACTAATAAAAGAGAATACTAAAGGAAGAAATATTGATTTGGGCGACATAGTTGTAGCTTGCGAATTAGCCCGATGTGATTTCGATGGATGACACAAAAAAAGATGAGGAAAGCAGGACAGCAGAAGTTAAAGCCCCTGTAAATGGCAACGAAAATAAAACCGAGCCAACCAGCCTGATTGATCGCCATGTTATTCCTGCTGGTAACAGAAAGGGCAATGGCTCTGCTGATCCTGCCCTCGCTCCTAATAAAGAGCGAGTAAGCATAAGCGACAGGCTATCATATGCCTTAAAAGAAATTAAGGCAGCAAACTTAGATCCGAATGCACACTCGGCTGTAATCGCTGAGATTATGCATGAACTACATGTTGACTATATATCCAATAAAACAACTATAAATAGTGCGAAAGAAAAGGCGACACGTGGACAACTTAAATATATAGTAAGATTATCGGCAAAAGAACCACAGAAAGCCCAGGTAATAGAGTATCTCAAGAAGCTGCAAAAGAGGAAGATAGAGGAACTGCTCAAGATAGAGGCTAGCAGGCTCATCACCTTGCTCATCAACAAGAACAAGAGGGATAGCAATGACGAAAATAGATCGCCTGATAAGTAAATATAAAAAAGCTGAAGTGATGTGCATGAAAGTGAATGAAATAAGTCGTCAAGAACGTAATTTGCACGCTCAATTGCGTAGAATACGTAAGCGTATGTCAGCACTGGAGCCTACAGTGGAGGTATATAGCAGGCTGAATGAAAAGGCGACGGATATCGTCTTTAAACTTGCAGACTTAAATAAGTTGCTGCCAGAAGGCATTAGGGAGCGCAGATACCGTGCAGGTTTAAAGAAGTTTCATGAGCATATGAGGGATTGAAATGACAACAAACGACGAGATAATAAAAAAGCATTTTAAAACTGAATGGGAGGCATCTCTGTTCGACAGCGAGAGCATTATAAGCGTAAAGAAAAAATTGCTTGATGAAATGCTCAACGAAGCTCGTGCCGACGAGCGTGCCAATACAGAACTCTTAAAAAAAGTTCTATTAGAACTGATAGATGCAATTGCTCACTACTTAAGCGATGACCCTGACTATAATATCTCCACGCTTACAAAGGCTATCATTAACGGTCAGAAAGCCCTAACCTACTGCGAAGCACAAGGCTCAGGGGCGAAGAAGGCGAAGCTATGAAAGAAACACTATGTCCATATAACAATGAAGGATGCACGGACAGTTTTAAGAGTAACAAGAAGCTGAATGTGCATTTAGCTATATATCACGACAGATTTAAGGATGGTACACCAATCCCCGAAGCTATAATAAACAGCATAGTCAAGACGCAGGACAGGACAATGTTCTTACTAGTGCGCTTCCCTGACTGCAGAATACCGCACGAGGAAGGCTACTTATTCAGCAAATACATACAGTATTGGTGCGGTACACTAGTATGGGATACGGCGCAGCAGGGCTTTATGAGCAGGGATAATAAAGCCATCCCATATAAGGTTATGGCATTCACGCTCAAGCAGTTAAACAGCGTAAGCAGGGCAAGGCGGCATCTGCAGCGAGCAGAAAGGCTCAAGATGGAGGCAGGCGAGCCATATATAGATATCCTCCCACCTGAATACGCGGTGGAAATAGCCAAGAGCAGTGAGAAGACGCATCGCTCTTATTACGGCAACGCCAATGAAGGATCGGCACATACTTACATACCTGATAGCCAGGGATTACTATGACAACAAACGAAGATATAATAGAAAAAATATGGGGAGGAGCGGAAGCAAAATACACGAGCAGAAAAAAACTTCTGATATTAATGGACGAATCCCGTGCCGACACTACTAAAAAGCACATAAGAACAATATGGGACTGGTGGGCTACTAAGCCACAGGTACGTAAGAATGATGCAACTATCCGAATTATCACAAGAACCGATATTGAGGAATTAGTAAGGTTGATGAAATGAACAACGATGAGATAATAAATAAGAAAAGAACGGTATGCCAGATACATAAGTCTATCGAAGGATTCTGTGAAGACGTTGCAGCAGAAATGCTCAACGAAGCCCGTTCCGAAGGCTACAAGGAAGGACATAATGACCATAAAAGCGATTGTTTAGAATATAAAAAAGCCCGCTCCGACACAGCCAAACAAATATTAGATGATGCTAAACATTTCGTATTCAAAATAGACTATGACTATGATATAAGCGAGGAAGAACAAATGCAGATAAACTTTCATATGGCGGAAGTCTTAGAGCAGTATTCCGCATTCCTTGAGAATCTTAAAAAGAAATACAAGGTAGATTGAATGCCAACAAACGACGAGATAATACAAAAGAAAGCTTTCCGAGCTACCTACATAGGTATTCCTATGAGTGTAGCAATTTTTTTAATCAGTCAATTTGTTTATTCAACTAGCAACTCAACGAATATATCAAGAATTGGATTTGCAGGCATGATTATTGGAATTATTTATACTTCGTATGTTGTTTATTTTTTTATAAAAACTGTAGTTGATTGAATGACGACTAAGAAAAAAGTACTAAAAGAAAAGTGTAACGCGACAAGACAATATGGAGGAGCGAACGCAACGATAGGCTCAGTTCACTATTGCAGTTTGAATAAAGGACATAAAGGTAAGCATTACTGCGCCTATCATGAAAGAACATTTGTAACTAGACGAGAAACAAGGGAAGATTGAAATGCCGACAAGCAACGACATAAAAGACTTCATAATAAGTAAGATAAGCAGTCAGTACAGATTCCATAAAAACTATGAAAATGCGTTAAACGAGATATTCATACAGGAAGATTACAGATGGCTAGTGGAGAGACTAGAAACGGACACGGTAGCCATAGACATAGGCGCATTCTGCGGAGAAAGCGCATTATACATAGCAAGAGAAAGCCATATTAAAAGAGTATATGCGTACGAGCCATTCCCCTACAACTATGGCGTAGCATCCAAGAACATAAACGGATCTTCATACAGGAACAAAATAAAACTAATAAACGCAGGCGTATCTGGCAATAGCGCATCAACCATAAAACTCCCGACAAGCCCACAGACAATGACTGCAAAAACAAGAAGCCACAGAACAGGAAAGCGAATAAGAATATTAAACATCAATCAGATAATCGGCAATACTAAGAACTTAATACTAAAATCTGATTGTGAAGGCGAAGAACACACTATCTTTAGCGAGGATATAAATCTAGCTAACATATACAAAATACAGATTGAATATCATTACGGGATGCAGAAGCTACCAAGCATACTTGCTAAAAAAGGCTTTAGGATAAGAACTAAAAAGAAAGTAGACTCTATCCTATCTGGAGAAGTAGGGTTTATATACGCATACAGATAATCATAAACACGCAAGCAAAGCATAACATTTAAATATCTTACCGTTGTTTAAATAATAGCACAAGGTAATACACATGCCCGAATATACAAATGAAAGTGCAGTAACAGAAGAAGAAGGCAAGACCGAAGTTGAGGAAAGTGCTAAAACTACTTCACATCTCATAACAGTCAGCCTTAAGGCACATCCCGATCTTGAGAAGCAGGTTACGGATTACGCAACACAGACAGGGCTTAAAAAAGCCGAGATAGTGCGCAGGGCGCTCATAAGGTACATGGCAGACCCAAACGTGCAGGAACAGGCGCGCCTGGCACGCGACAACGCAGCACAGGCGGATCAAACTAATGTGGATTGATGGAAATGGCAGACATAAAAACCGAGAGAGAATATGACGGAAAGAAATACCTCCTGTTTGATAGGGAGGTAGAGGCTGACGGAAAGAAATACCACAAGGTATTCTACGCAGAAGACACCAGGCGTAAGGATGGTTGGAAGCAGCTATCCAAAGTGCCAGCAGAGTCCTTCTACGAGGCTCTACACGGAGTCCGCCCGATAACGATATCGGACAACGAGAAAGCACCGCCATGGCACTGCATCCAGTACGTATTCAGCAAGGACGACAAGAAGAAGCTAAGGGATGTGGCAAAGGCAAAGGAAAGAGAACGGATCCGCAAAGAAATACTGGCGGAAGGCAAAGAAGGCGCACGCGAGAGGGCAAAGAAGGCTAGATTAGCTGAGAGAGCAGCCGCCGATGCGCAACTGAAGCTGGCGAGGGAAAACCATAGGCGTGTATTCGCTAAACCACTTAGTGCATACATATAAATGCGGAAGTGGGCAGAGGTTAATACCTCTGCCATTTCCTTCCTACTTAGAATAACGATAGGAGTGCAGAAGGCACATGAAAGGTATATGGTGGCGGCACGCCCCCACGCATTTCTTATGACACATACAGCACGTACATGCCATAATCTTCACCATTCGGATGGAGGATTGCACCATCCTGCCCACGCTTCTAACGTTTATGGGTTGGGTATATTACCCTGCAACACATACG
>JAKBRJ010000032.1:1454-4982 GCA_021834785.1 Microcaldota archaeon | reverse complement strand
AGTCGAAAGCCGATGTGAAGTCTCTTTTCATGACCTTATTCAAGGGCAAGCTCAGCGAACGCTCAGCGGATTCCACAAGCAACCTCTTGGCAGACAGGTATATCTCATGGAAGGAGAACCAAGCCATAGGCATTCTCTCGGGCAGGCTGAACGATGCACTGACAAAAAAGATTAAGCTTGCAGGCTTGGATGACTTGATAAGCGATGAAGGCACAGATGCTGATATAGGTGAATAAACATGGACGAAGAGACTATTAAGCGGTATCTGGAGAAGAATAAGCTACGCAAGCTTGCCAACTATGCAGTGAAGGGCGATCCATTGGACACGCTCAATGATGGCGAAAAGGCTCTAGTTGCTTTTTATTCCATTGAGCTCATAACCTCAGCTTGGAGCAGAGAGCTCTCGGATTTGCAAAACCTGATAACCGAAGATTTGAACAATAAGCTCAACTCTCCAGAATACACCTTTGAGCGCGCCCTAGGCACGACCAAAGACCTTATCTTGATGTATAAGATTGACAACTATTTCTCCGCTTTGCAATTGCTTAAGCCTGCAATAGATAAGTACTGGAAGCAGCTGGACGATAACATTGAGGCAGCGAAGTCGAAATATAACAATGATGTCATATACATAATCGGCTATCGTGTTACCGCTAAGCTGTTGCTCACGCAGACAAGCGTCACGCAGGAACAACTCCATGCAGCATTGCAGTCCAAATTCCCATGGGGACAGCAATACCACGATGAAGCCAAGCAGATAGCAGGGGATACTGCAACGAGGAATATGCAGAAGTATATGAACCAGCTCAACGAATCGCTTAATGCTAAAAAGGTGTAGATGATGGAACAGATATTTGAACCAGATAAGCGAATAATGCAATACCTCAAGCTCGTAGGCTTGAGCAGGGAGCTAAAGAAATGCGACGGGCTGCACCTGACGCAGCTAAAGAGCAAGGGCAACCCGAAGATGCTCGCAAAGCAGAGGCCTCTTCAGGCACAGCAATACACTGAGACGCTCAAGCGGTTAGAAAGGCTCAAGGAGAACTATGTAGAAGCAGCGAAAGAGACGGTTCAGGGATTGCAGAAAGCGGGGGAGATAGAGATAAGCAAGGATTTCACCACAGAAGACGCATTCAAATACTTGGACAAGGAAATAGACAAGATAAAAGCGTATATAGCTGAGATGGGCGAGGCGAGTGGAGCAGAAAACGTATGAGATGGGCAATGTCGTCCTAAAGGTCAGGGACAGCTCGGCGCAGCTAAAAGCTTATAAATGCCCATACATCGGCTGCGACAAGGTATTCTTCAACAAGTCGGATTTGTATAAGCACCTGAATCTGGATCACGAAGAGATGATAGATAGAACCAAGCCGAAGCTCCAATTCTCAAAGACCTTCAACACGGAGGACATAACCCAAATACAGATAATGATTAACAGGCAGAGGCTCAAGAAATACGCAATGCTGATAGGAGAATTATTTGAGCCCAAGACGCCAAACCTGAACAAATCCATCAAGAAACAGGAAGCAAAGAAGCAAGAAGTCCAAAAGCCAAAAGAAGAAGTAAAGGAGAAGCCAAAGAGAAGGAGCATATTCGCCATAATAATAGAGATTTTGAAGAAGAACAGGGATAGGAATGCAGGAGGAGACGCCAAAGCTTGAAGCGAAGCCGAGAAGGAGGTCTGTCGTGATTACCTTCAGGGCTGATCCAGAGCTCTATGCTGCATTTCGCTCTGCTCTGCTTACCTCAAATTCCTCAAGGAGCAGAAAGCTCAGGGAGCTCATGCAGAAATATGTAGAAAGTGTTAATAATGCTGGAGGAAACCAACAAAGCACTTCAGGCTAAGGACTGGCTGAAGGCATCAGACTTAATCAAAGCCGAGCTTGAGAAAGAGCCTGAAGACCAGAAGCTCCTACACGATTTGCTTTATAATTTGATAGCATGCTCGATAAATCTTAAGCGGTTTAGGTACGCCAAAAATCTTATTGAGAAGAACATGCGCCTTTTTACCGAAGCGGAAGTCAAAGGCATGATAGGAGAGCTAAAAAGAATGCCCAGGCCTCAAAGCAAGGAGGATAAGGAGGATAAAACAAGGATAAAGGAAGGCAGGATAGAAGCATTGGGCTTTTTTGACAGCGACACTACTTTTAACGATGTCATCGGCTTGAATGAAGTAAAAGAATACTTGAAAAAGAACATAGTTTATCAGATAAAATACCCAGAGCAGTATAGAAAAATGGGTGCAGAGCTTAACGGCGGCATCATATTCTACGGCCCTCCAGGCACTGGCAAAACGCTTTTAGCAAGGGCAGTAGCCCATGAGGTAGGCGGAAGGATGCTCGTAGTCAGGCTCCCAGACGTGATAAACAAGTATGCAGGAGACAGCGAGAAGAACATACAGAAGATATTTGCAGAAGCCAAGAAGAAGAAGCCCTCGATAGTATTCATAGACGAGATAGACGGCATAGGGCAGAAGAGGGAGAACGCTGATAATGATGTGGGGCAGGGCGCACTCACGCACAATGTAGTCACTACTCTCCTCTCGGAGATAGACGGCATAGGCAAGGACATGCAGAATGTCTATGTAATAGGCACGACAAACCATCCTTGGGCTCTTGATGACGCCCTAACAAGGTCTGGAAGGATAAGCGACAAGCTCTATATACCGCTTCCAAAGCTCAAGGACAGGAAAGAGCTATTCAAGTATTACACTAAAAACATGCCTGTTTCGCATCTGGATTACCTCAAGCTCGGCCTAAGGAGCTTCGGCTTCAGCCCTGCGGACATAAAAGCTACAACGCAGATAATAGCCAATGAGAAGGCAGCAGCAGTAATAGAGGGCAGAAGCGAAAGCAGGATAACCACAAAGGATATGCTGAGCGCAATCAAGAAGAAAGGCAAGGAGATAGGCACCATGGATTGGTATAGCGGTGCAATAAAATACCTGTCAGGCAAGCCCAAAGCGGAAACCGCTCAATACAAAGAGCTCATAAAGGACATCAAGTTTTGGTATATGCGAGCCCCAGCCTACGCAAGAATGCAAAGGATTTTAAGCCTTATATTGTAATACATAAATGGTGAATAAATATGGAAGCAAAACCGATAGAAGAAAAGAAAACGGAAGAGCCAAAGAAAGAAAAGGAGCAGAAGGTTGAGCAGTCGGCAGCGGACTATTACTGGAACTGGGTAAAAGGCAGCCCCATGCTCACAGCCAACGACGCAGCTGTGTTCGGACAGGATGACGGGGTAATAGTCGTACTCACGGACAAGCTCGGCAGGTCAATTTCTACGACTTCGTTCTTCCTCCCATCTGAAGTAGCAAAAAAGATAGCGGACATGTTGGAAAAGAAGTAAAGGTGGCGTAAGTGGGGCTGTTGAAGTGGCTTGTAGTGTTTTTTATCTTAGCCATAATAGCCCTCTTAGTGCTTCCTGTGCCTGTCCTGCATGGAATATTCAGCTTCATAGGCTCTGTATCCTCAAAGCTCTTTAATGCGGTGTCATACAAGCTGAATGCAGGCCTCGCTAATA
>JAKBRJ010000032.1:0-1354 GCA_021834785.1 Microcaldota archaeon | reverse complement strand
TTAGCCATAATAGCCCTCTTAGTGCTTCCTGTGCCTGTCCTGCATGGAATATTCAGCTTCATAGGCTCTGTATCCTCAAAGCTCTTTAATGCGGTGTCATACAAGCTGAATGCAGGCCTCGCTAATAACTCTACTCACGCTGCCCAGCCGAATACGATACACATAATCAACGATACGCTTCCCAGTGTTTTGAACCCCAACCATACCGCTATAAAGCACTCATCGCAGATTGTAATACAGAACTCGTCGTAAGCCTCTTTTTTGCATTACTTCCGCTACTCCGCCCCAAGCGTAAGCTTTAAATATCTATTAGTAGTATTAGTAGTAGTGTGATTGAAATGGATGAACAAAAGAAGGTAAAGCTTAAATGCCCGAACTGCAACTATGAGTGGGAAACCAGCTCGGAGCTCATATACGTCTCATGCCCTAATTGCCTGCGGAAGATTCTGAACCCGAATGGGAAGGTAAATAAAAAGGCGATTAAATGATTATACAAAAGAATAACATTAAGGAAAAAATAATACCATTGGTATTATTTGGAATGGTAATATTCTGTTCAGCAGCGTTTGTAGGTTTATTCATGAATGCAGCAACAACCCTACCGTACTTCTTTGTCTTAATTTTTATGCTTTTTATAGGTGCTATCTTTTCATTAAGTTTCACAGCACTTATTTATAAGAAATATGAAAAAATAATAGATGATTATATGTGGATTTTTATAACCATTTATTTTTTTACATGGATCGTGTTTCTTTCAGGAATTATGACATAATATAAAGATTAAAAGAGTGATTGATATGACTATAGCTTTAACAAAAGAAGCAAAGAAGACCTTATCAAGTAAAGGCTTTTGGTTTTGGGGCATATGCAAGGTATTTTCAGTAATTTGGATATTCTGGGTAGTATCTTTTATGAAAATACCAACTAGCTTTTATGGAATAATCATTTCAATAGGTTTTGTCGTAGCAATAGCTACCATAATGTTGAACGCTGTAATGCATTTCGAGATATTAATACAGATTTTTGTAGAATACTTCCAGATACTTCTGAAATCAAGACGAAGCAATAATATGAGGTAATTAAATGAACACCACCGCGCAAGCAGAGTTTTTATCAGTAATAATGCAGGAGCTGGAAGCTGATCCAGAATACCCAGAGCAGGAAAAGCGAATCATCAAGGCAGGCTACGATTATATAAAGCCCCTCCTAAAGCCCCAGAAGCTCTATGCAGGCTACCAGAATGGCCACTATTACATCAGGCTCAACGGCAGTACTGAACTGGGAACGATAGCAAAGCTGAAGGCTTTAGGCTACACTTTCCATTTTTTCCAGCCGCCCTTCGGCAAGCCCGTCA
>JAKBRJ010000001.1 GCA_021834785.1 Microcaldota archaeon | reverse complement strand
AAAAAAATTAAAGATCCCCTATGCAGGAATAAACGTTGCATTGCTTGCAATTATAATAGTATTGCTGGTAGTGGCATTTTCAGATATAAACTCATTGAATACTAAGATAGGTTCATTGCAAAGTGACATGGCGCAGCTTTCATCCCAGCCTGGATCTACGGGCGCAGCTAATGGAACTTCACTGCTTTCGATAAGGAGCTATAACATAACCGGCAGTATGATACTGCCAAATACATCCTTGCCTGGATTTCCCATCATAACTGCAAATGCTTCATTTGGGCAAAGGCTTACGAACATAAACAAGCCCCTCAATTCATCGTATCTTTCGGTGATAAACAACGCTCCTAACTCTTATTTTGAGACTGCAGGCCTCATGCTGCTCAACGGCAGCATAAGCAACGAAGTAGGCGTAACGCCTGCAAAGGTGAACCCATTCATACTCAATGGCAAGCCGACCGTAATATACTTGGGGTCCATAACATGTGTATTCTGCGGAGAGAACAGGTGGGCCATGGCGCTTGCGCTAGGAAGGTTTGGGAATTTCTCCAATCTGTTTGAAGGATATAGCTCTTTCGGCGACCACGACCTGCCTACCCTATATTGGTCCCCTTCGCACTACAACGTTTCCGCGGAGGACCTCGGCAACTTTTATAACAGCAAATACCTTAATTTCATATCTATAGACGACGCAATGCCAATAACCGGCGGCTTCCAGCTCAATTCTCCTGCACTTATACAGCAAAGGATAAACGCTACCGGCAATGTACCCTACAAAGACGCATTTGAATTTATAGTAAAGCTGAATAATTTCCAGGGCACCCCATATACCATATGGGGCAAATACAACGTGCCCGGGGCGGACGCGGTGGATTTCGGCAATTCCACTCCAACAACGCAAAACCTTACGCTTACGTACATGACCCATAAGGATGTGTTTAATGCCCTTTCAAAGCCAAGCGATCAATTCGCATGGACTGAATATGCAGCTGCAGACATATACATAGCGATGGCGTGTTCGTCCATCAGCAATTCCGCGCCTGTATGTACTCTGCCTGCAATACAGCAGCTTGAGGTGAAAGGGGGATATTAATGAAAAAAGGTTTTCTTTCCAGCCGCGCCAAGGCACTGAAAAAGGTATTTACAAAGCCGTTGTATATAGCAATAGCGATCGCAGCATTCATTGCATACTACCTTTTTTACAATTATCTGATAAGGCTGAGCAGTTATGGAATATTCATAACTACCGTACCTATGTATCTGGTAGACATGCTGATAGCAACGTCTGCAATTCTATTGAGCCTAAGCGTCTTCGGAATTATGCAAAGCAGGAGAAGGCGCAAATCCCTTTCCAAATCAGCCATACCTAGCAGCGCAATAAGCGTAGCTATGCCCTCTGTAGGCGGGCTGGTGGCAAGCTGCGGATGCGAAACACCGATACTTGGATCCATATTGTACCCGTTGGGCCTTAATTTCATAGCTGTAGGCAACGTGATATCATTCATATCGAGATATAATTTCACTCTTCTGGGGATTTTTATAGCGATAAATATAATGCTGATTTTTTATCAGTCCGGAAAAATACCTAAAACCAGCGTATAGCCCATAATGCATATGCCCGTCGCACAAAGACGCACATTGGAAGGTATTTAAATTTTATCATATCATATTAAATGTTCAAAAATGAGGTTTAAACAGTTACATTATTACATAAATACGGAAAATGAAGTGTTGAAGGTGGTAAAATGAATGCAATATCCAAAATGATAATGCACTACAAGAGGACGAAGAGGGAACAGAAACTAGCCAGCGATCCAAATAACGACAGGGAATTCATAGTCATAAAGGACAGCCCGTATTCATGGCATATGGAATGGCTTGATGAATACGAAGAGGCTAGGAAAGAAGCAGAATTTCATAACTGATTTTTAAGGCAAGTATCTTCCCAGGCGTCAGAAGCAGAAGATAAAATAAAAGCATGTCAACTTTTTTAGACTTGCAGCATATAATATATTTGGTGTAATAATGCCATCTGGCAAGGGGTATGGTCATGTCTGGCGCAGGCATGCAAGCGGCAAAACCAAAATTGGCAATCCAAAAAATAAAACTCTGCATGGGAAGGCGCATCCCAAAGCCAAAAAGGCTATGAATAATAAACGTACCAAAAATGCCAAAATCTACGCAGGCATACGCTTGCATAAGGCTTTACGCCCAGAAAGGCCCAATGGTGAAAAAACAACCAAACACGTGCATTCGAATCAAGATATGCATGCCGTCATTCCAAAATCAATAAATGAGGCTCTTATCCTGGACATACTTGGAAACCGCGATGCGGTGTCTGCAAGCGGCGAAAGCGTACTTCTTGCGCAGATACTGTCAAGCTTTACGAAAAGCATGAGGAAACTTTCATATATGGCCGGCATATCCAATGGCATGTTCCTATACCGGATCAACAAACTGCAGAAACGTTATGCGTGGTACCAGGATTCCATAAAGGACCTATCAGAATTCTTCGAGAAAGCCGGATATATAGCATCAAGCTATGACATTTTTCCAGACAAGGTGGTCATAAAGCTTTACGGCGCAGGTCCGGATTTGGGTGGCAATATGCACGTCTTTGAATCCGGTGTAATATCTGGATTTCTTACTGCCGCCATCGGGCATTATGTCCCTGTCAGCGAAGAGGAATGCAGGCATTCAGGCGCTAGCTATTGCAGGTTCTCAACATCCAATTCAAAATCCGCCGAAGGTGTGGATAAGGACCACCTGCGCCACATAAACGCTTTAGCTAAATACATCTCAGATGGCAACCCCCAGGCAAAATCTGGCAAGTTTTCAAAGAGCTACCTTAATCTGATATACCAGGTCATAATGGAGAGGGAATACCTGGATAATATGAAGGATTTGCTGGGCTACTTCGGAAAAACCATATTGCAGATGTCCAATGCAAGGAAATCCAAGAAGCTAAAGGTTGGCGATTTGGCTGCATTGGCACAGCAAAACATAAACCTATTAAACCTTGGCAAGTTAAATATTAAGAGCGCCAATGCGCTGGACGCTGAATTGATGTTCGATTCATCACAGTCCCGCAGTGAATTCGTGGAACTTGCGGTAGCCTTTCTAAGCGGGGTACTTGGAAAAAACATGGCTCGGGATGCCAAGCTCAAGAGCGAAAATGATTTATACAGCATAAGAATAAATAAAAAGAATAAGTGACAAATTCAAGTTGATCCTATGCCTCTGGAATTCATGGATAAGATAGCCCCATACATACCTTCAATAAAGGGCCCAGCTAAGCCCCTCTCGTTAAGGGAGAAGATGTACTGGACGGCAGGCATACTTGTGGTATACTTCTTGCTTTACAACATATATGCAATAGGCGTTAATCCTACCGCCGTTACTCAGCCGTTGCTGCAGCTCATAAGCATAATATTCGCAGCAAAGGTCGGCAGTCTCATCACCGTCGGCATAGGTCCGATAGTATTGTCTAGCATAATCTTGCAGCTCGTATCAGGTTCGGGCATAATAAAGATAGACCTCAATGACATAACTAACAAATCGCGATGGCAGGCCATGCAGAAGCTCTTCGCCATGTCCATAGCCGTAATAGAATCACTGATATTCGTCATAAGTGGATATGTGCCAGTAGCATCATCATCGGTCATAGGATATGTCGTGCTGCAGATGGCAATCGGCGCCATAATAATAATATTCCTCGACGAAATAATGACAAAATACGGGATAACATCAGGTATAAACATATTCATAGCTGCTGGTGTTTCTTACGCAATAGTAGCTGGAACATTCAGCATACTGATACCCGAAGCGATAGCTGCAATACAGGCTGGAGGCGCAGCTGCCCCGGCAAATGCTCTGATGGCGTTTGGTCCGCTCTTCTTCGCAGTAATAATATTCCTAGTAAGCATATATGCATATGAAATGAAGGTGGAGCTTCCCCTCAGCTTCGAGCAATTGCGGGGCATTGGTGGAAGGCTTCCAATTCCATTCTTATACGTCAGCGTGCTCCCCGTCATACTTGCATCGTCACTAGAACTCAGCCTTACTGTATGGTTTAGATTCCTTGCAGGGGTCCACGGCACATTCGCCGGCCTTGCGAAGTTCATCGCCTTTTATCAGCCCGTAGGGGGTTCATTACAATTGAGCGGCGGTTTGGCATACCTTATATCCCCTACATTTCCATTGCCGTACGCCGCGCCATATGGAATAGGCGGATATGGCGCATATTTCAGCTATCTGCTGACCCATACAAGTGAGCTTTTCCTGCCGTGGGGCGGGATGCTATTAATCCCTGAGTGGATACACGTCTTAGTTTATATAGGCGTGCTGCTTGTGCTTTGCGTGATATTCGGGAAGTTCTGGATAGAGATGACCGGGCAGAGCCCCAAGCATCTTGCAGAGCAGCTCGGCACAACTGGGTGGCAGATACCTGGCTTCAGGAGGGACCCAAGGATTATAGAGAACGTGCTCAACAAATACATACCAAATGTTACTGTATTGGGCAGCCTGTTCGTAGGGTTCCTTGCAGCCATAGCCACGCTTACCGGGGCCATAGGCACAGGCATGGGTATACTTCTTACTGTCGGCATAATATACATGGTATACCAGCAGTTGCTACAAGAAAACCTATACGAAACATACCCGATACTGGAGAAGATTACGAAATAGGCAGGAAAGTTTTCCTGTGCATGTTTTCGTTTATTCATCATCTAATGCTGGCAATGTAAATGCCTTAGTGCAAACATCTGCGCTATAGCATTACCATAAGCCTGCAAAATCAATTCAGTATCGATATGTTTGCGGCTACACCATTGCTCTGCAATGGCAGGCCTGAGAGCCTAAAATTGCCTACTGCTACGAATTCGCCGCTAGTAGAAGTATCAGCCACCACGCGCAACGTCAAGTTTTTACCAATCAAAGTCCCTATAGGTATAGTCACATTTCTGAATGTGTATGACCCGTTGGCGCCGAACGCGCTTTCGTTGAACGTATTGTAATGCGCTATTATCCTAGGTATCCCGTTTTCAAGAATCTCTACATAAATTAAATTGTTTTCGGGGCTTATGGTTTGAAAATCAATGAAATGTTCAGATGCATAGAACGGGCTTGAAGTCAGGTTTCCAGCAGCATTCGAGGACCCGCAGTTGTATGTGGAAGCAAAATACGTGCCGTTGTATCCTGCCCACTGCCCTCCAGCAGTGCAGTTGTGCGTATCTGCATAGCTGGCATTTATCGGTTTGTTACCAAAGCCTTTGCCAGTAAGGTTCCAGCCTATATAAGTGCCGCTTGAGAATTTACCATTGTATATATTTTTGTATACTGCATTCTTCGGAGGCACAAGCGTAGTATTCAAGTTTATTATCGAATATCCATTGTTGCAGGACCCTCCAGCAAAACTTCTATGCATTGTTATCCTATAGGTCTGTGCAGGCATGGAAAAGTTGCTAAATAATGCTATGCAGCCATAGTTTACGCTCTGGTTAAGGTATGTGACGTTATTCGCGCCTATAATTGTGAAATTAGTATAGCTGCTGTTGCCGTTTGCAAGCCATACGCCTAATGCACCCCCTCCCCATGTGCATGTCCCAGTGTACGTTTTGTTGAACATAGCAGACAATATGGAGAAGTTATTGCAGCTTGCAGAATATATTACCGTAGTAGTAGACACAGTGCTGGTCACGGTAGTGGTAATAGGAGATATAGTCGTAGAAGCAGGCAGCTGATGCAATATAAAATTATACCCGGTAATCAGGTATCCCAGTATTGCTATCACTATAATCATTATTACCCATACTAAAAATCCTTTGTGCATAATACAACCACTTTATGTATAGGTATTTATTTATATAGTATAAATATTTTCTTATTCAGATACTAGAGCTTATAATGCTTAATTAAGGTGTAATTTTGGGAAGCATACCTAGAAAGTGGAAGAAAAAAGGAAGAATGCGCTGGAAATGGCTCAAGAAGAGGCGAAAACGCCTTAAGAGAGCGCAGAAGAGGAGAGTAGGAGAGCTGTAGCTTCTTCCTATTATCCGCATCTTTTTGCAGTTGTTTATTGCAAAGGCCTAGCTTTGCCTCGGTTCTGCTGCAGCAGGCCTTGGGTATTCTCCACGGCTAACCGTATCATACGACGTTAAATATGATATAGAGGAGCAACATAGAGATCAACGCAACTGCAGCCATATAAATTAATGATATCTTCATGAACCTGAGGGCTTTTATGCCATTGCCTCCTCTCAATGCTATCAGGTTAGCTAGTGATGCTATCACAGTGCCATTGCCTCCTACATTGACGCCCCATGAAAGTGGGAGGAACATTGCATTTTTCTGAAGCAGCACAGTTGCCGGCACATTGCTTATGAACTGCGATATAATAAGCGAATATACAAACATTGCTAGGGGATTGCTCGACGAAATTACACCTATGAACGTCCTTGCAGAGTTTATCACAAGGAATATAAGTACAAAGGTGAGTATGAGCAGGAAATCAATTCTTAGCAATACTGCTGTTTTGGAATAGGATTTTGGCCTGAAGACGAGCATTACTGCAATGCCCAGGACGGCCATGACAAAAAAGAATGACACACCAGAGTCGTAAAGGAATCCGGTTATTGTAACCGCGAAAATCAGCAGCGATGCGCTAAAAAGTGTTCTGCTGTACCCTACTGCTGCTCCACTGCCTGCAATCTTCCCTTTTTTATTCAATAAAAATACGAAAATCAACAGCATCACTACGGAAATCAAAAATACGGGGAGCATCTTAAGTACGAACATGGACAGGGAAAGCCCGTATTCTCTGAAAATTATTATGTTCTGCGGGTTTCCGAAAGGCGTCAGCATCGATCCTACATTCGCACCTATCGCCTGCAGTACTATTATATTCTTTATGTCCTCTCCAGATATCTTGCCTATGCTCATGGTCAGCGGTATAAGGACTATAAGCGACGCATCATTAGTTATAAACATGGATAGCAGTACAGTGAACAATATGGAAAAGATAGCCAATTTCCTGAAATCTTTTATTCTGCCTAAGATAACTTTTGCAATTATATCTATGCCTCCTGAAGCCAGCATTCCTGTATTTATTATTATAAGTGAAGCGATTATTGTTACTGTTTTCCATTCGACAAGCGCAGGGTTTAGAAAATCCCGATTGTATGCTACAAAAGCCAGATATGCAGCCAATAAAACAAAGAAAAGCAGGTTTTTCTTAACGAATGCAATGGCATTTTGTGGCAATTGAACACCGACATCCTTAACTACTGGTTATTATAATCTATAAATATACACTGCCGCAATGGGCTAGTCCATTAGATGCCCATTCAAAAGCCTATCTGCGCCTGCTGGCCTTATTACCGTTCTTTTGGCACGTTTATTCTTAGCCATACAGGCTTTCTGTGCACGAAAAAGTTTTTAGTTATGCACATCCATTTATCATAGCGCGTGTTTATATGTCAAGCCTGAGATCTGATCTGGAGAAAGAAGGTTTTTCACTTCCTGAAGTGTCAAGGAGCAATCTCGAAGTTGCAAAGGAAGTCGCAGAAGGCGGGGGAAGCCTGATAGGCAAACACAAAGCGAAGCGTTTCTTCCTTGTCATAGACGGCCTAGGGTATGACCTCCTTAACATGGCCATGGATAAAAGCCAGGTGTTATCAAAGGTCTTTTCAGATGCAAAAATAGAAAAAATAAAGACGATGTTTCCTTCCTTTACTCCATCAGTAATGACGAGCATAGACAGCGGATTGACAATAGCCGAGCATGGCATTGTCGGAAGCCCAATACCTATGAAGGAATATGGAAACATGCTGGACGTATTTAATGTACCCTGGGGCCCGAGCTTGGACGAGGCTTTGGGAAAAACAGACAAATATCCCATATTTCCAGAGATGCACACCTTAATAAAAATGTCCCGACACAAAGGGTTCCTTTACCTGCAACATGAAAACATATTGAACAAAGGGAGGAATCTGAATGCATTACATAAAATAAACTACGACAAATATATATCGATGGACGATATGATAATACAAGTATTGAAGGCGATAAAGCCGAATTCTAAAGAAACTATATATTCATACATCGATTACGTGGATCATGCACAGCACGTATATACAAAAAGCACATATGACGGTTTGGAGATTACTAAGTATGCACTTGAGCGCTTGGCGGAAAAACTGATTCCTGCGCTTAAGCAGAAAGGATGGGAGATTGTAATCACATCGGATCATGGCCAGGGATCATTCAACGAAAAAGATTTAAGAAAGATATCACCGCAGAGCAAAGTGATGGAAAACCTTACTACATATCCTTGGGGAACCCACAGATCAATGTTCTTCAACGTGGTTGATGGAAAAGGCAAGCTCTTCGAAGACGAATTCCAAAGAAGCTATGGGAAGAGCGCATATCTTGCTGATTCAGACGAAGCAATAAGGTCAGGGCTGTTTGGAAAATCTCAGGTAAGCAACTGGTTGCGATACCGCTTCGGAACGCACATAGCTATAGCAAAGGGCAACAGCTTCCTTTACTACAAATACCCAGACAAGAAGGACTACGAGAAAAAGATATTCGGTCATCATGGCGGGATGTCAAAGGGTGAAATGGAGATACCGCTTGTAGTGATGTGAATATATAATCATAGCTTAAGATTCAACACTATTGGCGCATGATCGGACCCATCAACGTCTGACATTATATCAGAGCCTAAAACTTTGTTGACGATATCTGTCGTTACTATAAAATAATCTATCCTCCATCCTATATTCTTTTTCCTTGCATTGAATCTATAAGACCACCAGGAATATTTTACATCATTCTTATGAAAATATCTGTAGGTGTCTATGAATCCATGAGACAAGAACGAAGTCATCCAGTCCCTTTCTGCTTTTGTAAATCCGGCGTTATTCGAATTCTCTTTGGGTCTTGCTATATCTATGTCCTCATGTGCTACATTCATGTCCCCGCATACGACAAGCGGCTTTTGCCTCTTCAACTTATCTGCATAGCTCATGAATGCAGTGTCGAAATCAAGTTTATAATTAAGCCTTTTCAAATCCCTCTGCGAATTTGGAAAATAGGTGTTTATAAAATAGAAGTTCTTAAATTCAAGAGTCTGGACCCTGCCTTCATTGTCGAATTCCTTCATGCCTATGCCGTTTAATACTGACAGCGGTTTTTCCCTTGTCAAAATCATGGTGCCGCTATACCCTTTCTTCACTGCCGGGTTTATGTACTGTATGTATCTGAACTTCTGGAGTTCAATGTGCTGTATGCTTTCAGATGACTTGACCTCTTGCAGTGCAAGCATGTCAGGGGATTCTTTCTCGATGAATCCAACAAGCCCTTTCTTCACTGCCGCCCTTACGCCGTTGACATTCCACGATATTATCTTCATTGATTGTATTTAGCTGCAAACGCTTATATTAATGAATAAAGTCAGCTGAATATCGCCGCCTTGCACCTGACCTTCGGCGCAGTAAAGCTCACGTTGAAAAATCCGAGCGCTTCCTCGTCATAACAATAGCCATTATCTACGTTGCTTTCTAGATTGCCTATCTGTTTGCTCGATATGCGGTATATCAAATTCATTGACGGTACATATAATGTCCCATTATGTGCAGTGTAGCCTAAGCTTCCCATGTTTGCAGTGAATCTGGACTCATTGGCAGCAATGTAGGTCATATAACAGGGGTCGCCATCCGCTATCCCTTCAATTATGTTATAAACCTCAGTGCTGTTCGGGTTCCTAAATATTAATAAGATAGGGCATGAGAATACTCCGGCACCTATATTATTCCCTGATATTGTAGTAGTCTGGTTTATTGGCACATTCCTAAAGCTAAGATATGCTATAGCAAAAAGCATTATCCCAATGACTGCTATTACCGAGATTCCTATTACATATCCGTTTGCCTTGCCTTCTTCTTCATCATTAACGCGTCTTTCTGCAGTCTTGTAATATTTTATCTTTTTGAAATGGCTATTATCATCCTGTTCTACCCTGCCGATGTCAGTCAGTTCTGATATGTGTTGGCTTACTGTCGACTTTGCGAGTCCCAACGCCTCGCTTATCTCTGTAACCGTCATCTTTTTCTCTTTAAGCAGTTTCAATATCCTATTTTTAGTTTCAAGGGTTTTACCCATTGCTACACCTAATCATATGTTCGAGTTTAAGGTATATTAAGGATTTGGGACCGTTAGGTTTTTGTTCGGTTTTTACGTATAAAAACATCGAAAGATTTAGCTTACTGAAAAGTTTTTTCAATATACTAGAAGCCTAGGAATCAAGCAGATTGAACATCCCCTCATGCATGTCTGCAGGCCTGAATGTATTCCTGTCTATGCATACGAGCACCAGACGCCCCTCTGTAGTGGTTTCGTCTCCAGGATTCCGCTTTATCAAGAGTGCATATTCTATCGCTTTTCGAGATAACGCTTTAGCACTTACGGATATCATTATATTATCCCCTATCTTAAGCGGCTTTCGGTATTTTGCCTCTGATTCCGCAACGACGAACCACTTGTTACCCTCAACTAATTCCTTTGAGTCCTTGCCAAGCAACTTTGCGTTGAAGGCATCAATCGAATCTGTAAAAAACCTGTAATATGAGGCATAATGTGCAATGCCTTGATAATCTGTATCATAAACCTTTACCACTTCATGATATACAAATTCTTTCATTGGACCACACTTAATCTTGCCCACTAAATAACTAAAATTCCTTTTATTGCTGCATCTAGTGGCTAAGTGCCAAAATAAACACAATTAATAAATATCTCCATCTTGATAAAAATTTGATCTCTATGGAGAAGCAACTTGAAAATCAGGAAATACCTTATTCTGCGAAGGCGTTTGCAAATTCATATAAGCGCGCTAAATATGTTTTTGGAAATCCAATAATGCTCTCATATGCAGATGCAGCAAGCAGCTTCTGCTGCAACCCTGAAGTGAAAACAGACACATTATCGTGCATGATACCTAACGGCAAGATGATAAAGGTAGACACCCAAAAGGCCAACCAGATGGGTTTCCATGTAGAAGAGGTAAGAAGCAGGTTCATAAAGTTATATGACAGTATAAATTCAATAACCATAGAAATAGGCCTAAAGCATGAGCAATACAGTGTAGTAAACGAATCACTTAAGGGAATAATCGGTGAAAATGCAATAATTGACAACCATTCATTTCTAGGCGTGAGCACGAATGAGCTTTTGTTTTATTCAAAGCTGATAACTATAGACAATTCTAAAGTGCTTGTGCCTTCATACATCCATCAACTTGCAATGCTTTACTCATTATGGCTTTCAGAACCTGATGGGGAGTACAATGACAAGTATGCAAACATGATAAAGCCGATCCTCTTGCACCATTTCACCAATCCTGAAAAGTTTTGGCGTCTTTCACATGATGCCTTGGCCAACGAAAACCCTAGATATGTAAGTTCGATGCACGCTGATTTAGAAAAGATGCTAAGGACATGAGCCACCAGATTGGGCATTTAAATCAAAGAAATCCATATTGCCTGCCATATTGTGCCTTGCATATCCATACCTTAAAGACATATATGTGATGTATGTGGGGCCTTTATTTTACTAATAAATTTAATATTTTACTTCTAATGATATATGTGGTAATATGAAAATAGCAATAATAGGGACAGGGAATGTAGGCAGAAGCCTTGGTGAAGCTCTGTCAAAGGGCAATGAAGTGGTATATGGATCGAGGAAACCTGAAGAGACTAAAGCGAAACTCAACGGCGCAAATGTTGCAACGATAGAAGAGGCATCGAAGGGCGCAGAGCTGATAATACTTGCAGTTCCGTATCATTCGGCGAAGGAAGCCATACATGAAATGAAGAACAATGAAAAGGACAAAATCCTGATTGACGTTTCGAATCCTATGGACGAGCACATGAGATGGGCTAAAGGTTTCAACGAATCTGCAGCTGAAGAAATATCAAAGCATGCAAAGGGTGCAAAAGTCGTCAAGGCCTTTAATACTATATTTGCAGAAAACATGAAGACGGGCCAGTTAGGAGCCGAAAAGCTCACTACCTTCATTGCAGGGGATGATGAGGGGGCGAAGGCAAAAGTCATGGAGCTTGCAAGAGGCATAGGTATGGAACCTGTCGATGTTGGCATGCTTGAGAAAGCAAGATACATAGAGCCTGTAGGCATGCTCATGATAGAATTGGGATACGGGAGAAAAATGGGCACTGGCATAGGCATGAAGCTTGTCGGAAGAAATTCAGCGTAACTCAGCAGTTAAGTGCAGGCGAATTGCGCCTGCGCATCTGCTTCTACTGTTTATCAATTACATTCACATCAAGTTTCGAGCTGGCACTCTCAAAAATGAAAGCACTCGCTACCAACAGCAATCCCGCAACTACAAAGCTGGCAGAATATCCTAAGTAATAGGATATGTATCCTGCCAGCAATGAGCCAACTAGAAAAGATACACTAATCAAAGAGGTATATATCCCGAGCTTGCTGGCTCTGTGCTCCGTCCCTATAGCTTTGAAAACCAGCGTATTGGATGCAGTATAATACAATGAGTATGCAAGTCCGGCCCCTATTGCATACAGCACGATATTTAGCATTACAAATCCTGAAAATTTGGTGAACGTGAGGAATATGAATGCAATTGCTATGTACGATCCTCCACGCAGGAGTATGGCATTGGGCAGCATGCGCGTCTTTATTCTTTTCGCAACGTAGTTGCCGAAGTAAGCAAACGTGAAAACCTGTATGAATATACCTATCGTTATTATCAGGAATATTGTGAACTCTGAAAGCCCTATCTCCTTAAGCCCTACAGGATAGGCAGTATTAAAGAGCCCGCTGCTGATGAAGAAGGCAAATATTGCCAGATAAAGGGCGCCGAGGTAGGATTTCGGCTTGTGCATCTTGGTGCCTATATTGAATATTATCTTGAAAACCGATATCTTGGGCGCGGAGACAAGGAGCACAGGCTGCATTATTATCCTTGTTATAAACGAGTGTATATTGGAAAGCATCAACCTTCTAGGAAGTGTACGCCTTGGCTCGTATATCAATATCATACTCATTACTATCGAGGGTATTGCAACAAGTCCAAACATTAGAGGCAGAAATCTTATTGAGACAAATCCCAGCAAAGCGGTTGAAAGGGCGAATCCCATACCTCCTCCAAGGCTTACTATAAACTGAAACTTGGAGAAAATCGCAGACCACTGGTCTTCAGGAGAATTCTCCATGACCAGCATGTTGAGCGGAGTAGCATTTGCACCTATCACAAATGACAGCGCACCGTAGAGCAGTATGACAAAAAGTATGTTCCCCGTAAAGAACATCATTGCAAGGAAGAATGCAAGCCCCGCATAAGAGAGTATTATCATGCTTTTCTTGTTGTTGAACTTATCAACCACGCGTCCCCAGAAGTATGCTGCAGGTATCGCAATCGCACTTCCGAACGTTATTGCAAATGACGCATCTATCACGTTGCCTCCTATGCTGAGTATGTACAGGATAACAATTGTCGATACCGGACCGTATGCTATGCTTCCAGGAAATGTGGCATATATCCATTTATGGCCGTTTTGTGAACTTTGCGTTATAATTCCACCATCGATCTACTGCTTTTTAAGTTACCAATAAAAATAGTGTGCATAGTATTTAAGCATAAATGCCTAATTATTTTTGATAAAATGGCGGGCAAAAAAGATGATGTTCGGGTACTGTATATATTTGCATACCTTCTGGAATGGCTTTCTGGAATTATAATATTATTTGCATTCGGAAAAGATGATAAGAAACTCAGGAAACATTCGCTTCAAGCGATACTTCTTGGCATCATATCAATAATTGTCGTGTCCTTCTTTTCAATCATGGCAATTCCATTATTCGGAAGTGCAATAGCGTTGCTGGTATGGTTATATGGCGTGTATATAGGGTTTGAAGCGTATATGGGCAGAGAGATAAGCATACCTCTGATATCTGAATACGTAAAATGATTCCGGTCTTCAAAATTGCCGCCCCAATCGCAAACTTATAAATATTTCTACGTGTGCATTGCAGAACCGGTAGATACATTGGAAAAGATGCACAAGCGGAAAGGAGCGCACATCAAAGCAAACCCGGCGATCGCCTGCAGCTACTTAAATTTTGAGCCAGATCATGCATGCAAGAATATTGCTTATGGCGAATCCAATGAGCGCTATAGCAAGGGTGTCATATCTGGACTGCGCAGCATAGAAGGCATAAATTCATATATCGGGGTATGCGGAGGATTTACGCAAAACATGCTGATCATTGGCGCCCTCCAGGAAAAAAATATGTTGCGTACAATCGACATCTTCGATATAGACGAGAGCCAACTCTCCAACGCGTCAAAAATTGCGAAGCAGTCTGCCATGCCAAGCTATCTTGCTGCTGAAATGGAAAGATTAAATATAAATCCGCTTGAAATGAATGTAAAACTTGAAAGGTTGCACCTTGCGGAAAAGATAGATCGCATAAGCGAATACGGCAAATATTTCATATACCTCTCAAATGTGGTGGCAGTCCCTTTCAAAGGAATCGATTCATACGGGAAATACGGGCTTAGCTACGTTGGCGGATACACTGGAAGCGGCATCGTGAAAGGCAACGAAACGCTGAAGCGGATAGCTGGCAATGAATTCATACTTGATGGCAGTTATGTAATGGTGGCGTCCCCTTCCCTTGCAGTGCTTCTAAACGACAAAAGCCTGAAGTTATACAGCGACGTAATGGTTATGAGGAAAGAACACGAGTGCGGAGAAATTTCGATGACGTACTGTTTTTCACAGACACATAATTATAAGCATGCAGATAAAACATGGGAAAACCGCTATCTCGGATCTTTGGCAAATGAAAATGCATTCATAGGGCTGATGCGCCAGTTCTACAGCGATTACAGGAAACTCATGAACCTGTCCGACATAGACTGGTATGAAAAAGAAGTTCTTAAATTAGATCAATGAGCACCTTCAGCACTAATTGGGATTGGCGTTAGATATTATTGCTAGCTTGCGTTGTTCGTCAAATTAGTCAGGTTGCGATAGTTTAACCCAAGAAAACCTATGCTTTGCAATATATTTCCTGTGCTATTTATTACCCTTATGGCATTCGGTGCAGGTACTGATTTTATTTCATACGCGATGTCTTGCTGAATGAAGTCTGCCCTCACATGGAATTTAGCGCTGACTGTGTAATTAGAAAGCAGTACTATGTATCCGCAGCCATTCATCATGTGGCCTGTAATGCTACCGGATTTCGATCCAATGGCCTTGCCATTGTTGTGGCCCGAAAAGGCATCAAGATACGTGGTAAATGGCCTATTCCCAAAAGTAGAGTTCTCCACCTCCGATAGGAAAGTTCCATTGCTGAAAAAGAACACATCTATTGTGTCAGATGATGTAAATGATATGCTCAATGTTACGTTGGAGCCGGAGATGCATACTGGATTTGACATATAATATGGTGTAGGGGACATGGCGACCGAATAATTAGAATAGCTTTGCGCGCTTACGTTGTAATAATATGGCAACGATACATTGATGTATTGGCTGCGCGCCACTGCAGCGCTTTGAGGCCAAAACGGGCCTAAAAGCAATACCAAGGCGATTATTATTCCAGCATATGCTATTTTTTCACTTCTTTTTTTGACGAAGCCGGTAACCTTTTTCCTGATTTTAGGATTGTCATTATTTTCAATCATCACTGAAATGAATATGCCTATAACTGCGCTTATCAGGAAATAATAGCCTATTATTGCCACGTTTATTCCTATGGTCGAGAACCCTGCAAACGCGAAATAAAGGAGCGAGCCCAAGATTATGAAAGCCAGCGCCGCGATGACCATGCTTTTTGAAACACTCTCATAAAATCCAGCTATGATGCCTATTGCAATGAAGATAAGGAATGAATAGAGTATCATGGGACTGTTGTTCAGAAGAACGAATTCAAGAAAAAAGAAGACCGTTAAAAGGAAGTATAATGCAACGAGCAAGTACCTAATTGCATTGGTTTTCGCCTTCTTACCTATTTGCATCATACAACCTTAACATATGGGCCCGCGGAGGGTCGAACTCCGATCTCCAGCGTGTAAAGCGTATGCGCAATAAGCTTGGCATCTTAGCCGTTGGACGACGGGCCCATAAAGATTATCTTTTTGCATGTCTTATGCAAAAATTATTTATCTTATTAATCGAATAATCTAATATTCCTTTCGGTGCCAGCGAAACTATCCTGAAATGCGATTCTGCTCCAAATCCGGATCCTCGCGTCACCTGTATGCCTTCTTCAAGCAGGAGTTTCTGCGCAAATTCACGGTCGTCTTTCATGCGGAGCGCCTTCAAGTCTATCCTCGGCAAAATGTAAAACGCACCATTTGGCACTACTGTTTTTACAAAGTTATTGCTTTTTAGTATCTTCATCGAATGGTTGACCCTTTTTTCTATTTCTGCGGTCATATGCACTATAGCCTTTTTATGCTCCTTCATATTGCCTATCGCTTCTGCCGCGGCATACATGGCAGGGGTGTTTAGTGAAAGCCTTACCCTGGCGTAATCGACCAGCTTGGATTTAAGCGCATCCGAATTTTTATCGTTTTCGGGGATTATTGCAAAGCCTATCCTAAATCCAGTCGAATCGTAGTCCTTCGACATACCGTTGAGTATAACGTGCGGCATGCCTTTTGCGAGTTTTGCAAGGCTTGTGAACCTAGCCCCATTATAAACTATCTCATCGTATATTTCGTCGCTTATGAGCATCACGCCATAATCGTTTGCTATGCCTACTACCTCTTCAAGCACGCCCCTGCCCAATACTGTCCCTGTAGGGTTGTTAGGGTTCGTTATAAGCATATACTTGATCCTATTCAACCGCCTATCTAGTTTGAGTTTTGCAAGTTTTCCCTTTATCACGTCAGGATTCATAGCCCAATTTCTAGATTCCTCATAATCTGCCATTATGGGTATGCCACCCTCGAGCTTAAGCTGGGTCATATATTGATTGTAGTAGGGCTTGAATATGATCGCGCCATCGCCTTTGTTTATGAGCGCGCTGTTTATGAAAAGCAGCGCCTCAGACAGTCCAGCCGTGGCTATTATCCCATCGTATGGGAAATCTACATGGTACATGCTTCTGTATCTCTTCTGCACTGCATGGACCAGCTCTGCAGATCCCTGCGCTTTGGAATAATAAGTCTTCGATTCCCTTAGGGCTTTTACATAGGCATCTATTACGTATTTCGGCGTCTTGAAGTATACTGCAGGATCCCCCCTGTTCAGCTTTACGACCCTCACGCCTTTATTCATCATCCTATCTGCTATGCCGTCCTCCTCCAAAAGGGCATTATAAACGAACCTGCTCCTTTCCGAAAGAAATGCCATATTACCACAATTATACTAGCTTATATAAAAATAAATACTGCTTTAAAAAGGGCGTTGAGCAGGCTACTTCATTTCAAGGTGTGCTTTTTCTATTATGTAATTGCCTATGCTGCCATCCCATTCGCTCCTGGCTTCGTCGATTATTATCTTCTCCTTGAATAGGGGTGCGTCAAGCACGAAAGATTCTGCTTCTCCTCCCTCGAAAAGCATGTTTATTCCATATCTTTTATTCAAATTAACAAGCCTGCCTATTATCATGTCATCGATCCTGGAACCCAGAAAACTTTCATCGAGTCCTTCGGCTGAAACATGGGTTATTATGGCGTTGTAATCACTTGAAAGCTCATTCAATTCTTCCATTGGGTCTATGCCCCAAAGAGGTGATATATGCTCTATGCCTAACCTTTCACATATCCTGTTTATCCTATCCCTTTGGTATGTGCTTGCTACTGCTCCTGTTATCAATCTAGTAACGCTGTTATCATTAAGCGCAATTTCTATGTCATCAAGCTCCTTTTCCTTCTCGCCTTCGGTCATGACGAGCAGGTGCCTTATCCCTAGGGCTTTCGCCTGCATGCCGCTGAATTCGACGTTTGGCCTGTGAAACATGTAGCTGTATTCGTTTTTCGATATCATTGTTATAAGCAGTTCGGCTTTGATTCCCATCATGTAAGCCTTATGCAGGGCCAGTGTAGAATCCTTTCCGCCGCTGTATAAGCATGCTATCATAAACTCATTCCCCTTTACCTACTTTCAATGTACTAGACGGGCATACCCTCTTCAGGATACACCTTTCGCAGATTTTTTTTCTGGCTGTGCATGTGTCTCTTCCCAATGCTATGAATAGATGCGATACATTCTGCCACTCCTTTTTTGGATATTGCGCCATAAGAATTTTTTCTATAACTTCAGGTTTTTTTGAACGTGCAAGTCCTAGCCTGTTGGCCACGGTTATGCAATGCGTATCTATTGCTATGCCTTCGTTTATGCCGTATGCATTGGAAAGCACTACATTTGCAGTTTTTCTTCCAACTCCTGGGAGTTTAATCAAGCCCTCTATGCTGTGCGGGACTTGGAGTTTGAATTCATCCCTAAGCATCCTTGCCGCATTAACTATGTTCCTAGATTTTGTCTTATACAAGCCTATGCTGTTGGTGTACCTATAAAGGCTGCTGGGGTTTGCAGATGCGAACTGTTCTATTGACTTATATCTTGTAAACAATGCAGGCGTTACAAGATTAACCTGCCTGTCTTGCGCCTGTGCAGACAGCACCGTAGCTACAAGGAGTTCCCATGGATTTTCATGGTTTAAACCTGTGCGCATTGCATTCCTGTATTTGCGTTTAAGCAGCCTCAGTACATGCGATGCGTATAGCCTCCTGTTTTGGTATTCCATTCCTGCATCGCCTTTAAATACATTAAAATATAAACAAAAATATCTAAAAGGTGTTTTATTGGCGCAGGAAAAAAGCGATAGGATAAAACCCATACCATAAAGATTGACTGCACCTAACGCTGTAACTGGAATGTTGGTAATCATGTTGGATACATTAAAGCTTGGCAGAGAACTCCAACAAAGAAAAGATGTAGTCGTAGCACTTAACAAGAACATTAAAATTGCATTACGAAAGGGCGTATTTATCCCAGATGACGAGTCAATGTATTTTATAGGTATTATAAAGAGATTCGTTCGTAGGAATAGAAAAAGTATTGGTTCAATTGCAGAGGTAGGGATAGGAAGTGGAATCATCGCAATTTCTATAGCAAAGAAATTTCCCGATATTAAAGTTTACGGCTTTGATATTTCTAAAAAAGCTGTGGAACTTACGAGACATAACACATTACTTAACGACGTGGAAGTACGTCTGTTCAAGAACAAAGATAGGATATGGCTAGATGCGCCACGAAACATTAAGGTAGATCTTGTTGTATCAAATCCGCCTTATGTTAGCGATGAGGAGTATTTCTCAAAAACGTTCAATAAAGAATATCCCGATTCTGACTATCAGCCAGTGCGTGCACTCAGAAGCCATGATACAAATGGAGTAAGAGCATACATTGAGATATTTAAAGCTGCAAAGGGGAGAAAAACACGATATATAATATTTAGGTGCAACACTAAATCTACAGATAAAATAAGACAAGCATTGATGGACGCTGGACGCGTATCTATTCGGAAGTTCAAAAGCAATACTAGACGCAGCCACTACCTAATGGTCACTCTTTTGACCTGATTAAGCTGTGTGGGTCTTGCCGCCTAATCTTTTTAAAGATCAACTCCATTTTTTCAGTTATTTGGACAAAGGCATTATCTGTTTCGTTGCCCGCTTCTATATCGCGAATATTGAAATGCTCTTTGAGTAGTTTTGCTGTGCTTAATCTTTTGGATAGTACATCCTGCAAACATATCAATTCATAATTACTCCCTTTCAGCGCTTCATTTGCAGTGGCTATTACTTCGTTTACGTACTCCTCCTTTACCATTGGAGTTACATCAGGTCTATTTGGATTTGGGACTAGATATGTTTCGTTTATTTCCTTCCAGCTGCTATCCATAAACTCTGCTATGTTATGAGAATAGTCATCTAAGAAGTTCCTAAAATGAAGCATGAGTTCTGCGGTTTTTGTAAGATTTAGTCGTATCGACTTATCTTCATTCATCTTAGGGTAATCGTTTGAGAATTCAGTTCTTTTATCAAGTATTTTTGAAGAGCCGCCCCCCCATTTGTCGAAAACGCGGTAATATCTAACAAAGTATTCATAAAACTTTCTTGAAAAGTCGGATTTGAACTCCAACTCAATTTCTTTTTCCGTAGGTGAAGAAAAATCCCTTAAAAGAAATATTCCATTTTCCGAGAGACAGTTTGCAACATCAACGATGGCTTTTTTCCACGCCCACTTCCCATCTGGAACATAACTATAAATTTCATGTAATATTGCAGATTCTATTAGTATGTCTATGCTGCAGCTATCAAAAGGGAGCGCGATAGCGCTCCCTACCACAAATTCTGGCGATATGTCATATTTTTTCAGCATGACCTTTGCTTTCTCTATGACAATTGAGGAAAGATCCAATCCCTTTATAGTTACGCCTCTGGACTCAAATAGCTCATGAAGTGCTAAAAGTTCTGCTCCAGATCCAACACCTACAGATAACACTATTTTTGGGTTTTTATGGAAATTCAGTACAGGTCTTAATTTTCTCTTTGCGGACGCCAATTGCTCAGGAGAACCTAAATTTGTTTCCGCATAGCACCCAGAATCCGAGGTTTTATCCAGATACTCGCGGGTAAATGTTACGTCTATTCTTGAATCATCTACATATTTCTTATTCTGATTAGCCTTTTTAAACCTATCCACTCAACCACAATAGCACTAGCTGCCATCAAGATATTTATTTACCTCTCCCAACTCCTGCTTAAGTTCGTTGATAAACGTATGCAAGAACTCGTCCCTGTGCGTCGCCATAATCTTTGCGGATTTGGTGTGCATCCTCGCACTTACCCTAAGAAGCCTCTGGTAAAACAGGTCCAGCGAGTACTTCATAGGATCTGGTTTTCTGCTCACACAGAACGGATCCTCAAAACTGTAGAAGGCCTCAACATGCATGGGCATTGAGGAGCTGAAAGTTCTCATTATTGATATCGCTCCTGTCGATTCTAACATGTCTGCATCCTGGAGAACCTTCGCTTCCAAGCTTTCCGGCATTATTCCATTGGAGTATGAGCATACTGATATTGCGTATGCTACCTCCTCTATTTTTTCCTTCGGATATTCCGATATGGCGGATAGTACATTCCTGGCGAACTGCGCGCTCTCATCGTGCTCATTGCGGTAGTTATCCGTCCCTTTGTACACTATCGAGTCGTGGAGTAGTGCCGCCGGTATGACTATGTCTAGGTCGGCATTCTCCTCGTTGGCTATCCTTGTTGCGAGTCCCATGACCCTGTACGCATGACCGAAGTCATGTGACAGGTCGTTGTTTATTCTTTTTTTTAGAGCTGCTATAATTTTTTCTTTTATCAAATCATCCATGTTTACTAATGCGATGGAAAAGGTTAAAAGAATTCAACACGATCTCGGTGCGAATGAGTTGAAGAGCAATTAGTGAAAGTTTCCACCAAAGAGTTTAGGTACTTCAGAATCCATAAGGAACAGATGTTTCCAGGGCTGAATGATGAAACAGAGACTAAGATGTGCAAGGCGATACTGTCATATGTCGTGGCGTGAAAGCCAATGCTCTTTAAAGGCAGAATGAAAAACACTCTGCATATGCATTGAATAAATTGAAATTAGGGTATAATATTTATCCAAATGATACAGAATCTAATTTTAACTGGAATAAGACAATAGCTCTTATTAAACTGCATAAAAGAATAATTAGCGTAGTGTATAAAAATACCTAAAATATAGGTAATTAGTAAATATCTAAAAGGTGTTTTATTGGCGCAGGAAAAAAGCGATAGGATAAAAGCAATAATGTCAAGGAAGGAGGAGCACATAAAGATATGCCTTGACAAGCCAGTACAATCAAAAGATAAGCGTACGCTTTTCAATAATATTCAGCTTATAAACGATTCGCTCCCTGAAATAGATTACGATGAAATAGACATTTCTGCAGATTTCCTTGGGCATAAGTTCTCTGCTCCTATAATGGCAGGCGCCATGACAGGCGGGGCGGAACTTGCAAAAAAGATAAACGAAAATATAGCCATAGCCTGTGAAGAACTCGGGTTAGGCATGGCAGTGGGAAGCCAAAGGGCTGCATTGTATGACAAAGTGCTTGAAGAGACCTATTCAATAACGAGGAAATCTGCGCCCAGCATATTCATAGGTGCAAATATAGGCGGAGCGCAGATATCGAAGGGCTTTCAGATTGAGGATGCAAAGAAGCTCATAGAGATGCTAGATGCAAATGCGCTTTATGTGCATTTGAATCCAGCACAGGAAATAGTGCAGCCAGAAGGTGAGCCGTCATACAAGAATGTAATTTCTGGGATAAAGGATATAGTGAACGGGGTAGGGAAGCCTGTAATAACAAAGGAGGTTGGTTTTGGCATTTCTGGGAATGCGGCTAAGAAACTGGAATCAATAGGCGTCAGCGCCATAGAGGTCGCAGGCATGGGCGGGACAAGCTATACTGCAGTCGAATGGTACAGGGCAAAGGAGATGAAGATGCATTCAAAGGAGATGCTCGGCAATCTTTTATGGGATTGGGGCATTCCAACCGCCGCCTCTTTATACTCTGTAAAGCATTCAGTTAAGATACCAATTGTTTCATCTGGAGGCATAAGGACAGGATTGGATATCGCAAAGTCTATAGCGTTGGGTGCGTCCTTATGTGCAGTAGCGCTTCCATTGCTGAAGCCAGCAACCATATCAAGCGATGCAGTCAAGGAAGTGTTTGAAGGCATGATCTACGGATTGAAAGCCGCAATGTTCATTACTGGATGCAGAAATATAGAAGAACTGAAGCATTCTAAATATGTAATCACTGGCGAATTGAAGGATTGGATATTGGGAATGTCAGATTGATTAAAAATACAACGGTATTTGGATGGATGGCAAGATAAATGCCGAATGGGACAGGCTTGGCAAGGTAGTAGTCCATAGGCCAGGGGTAGAGGCGTTCTTTGGCATTTTGGACCCTAGTGCATCACTGTACAATAAGCCCTTCAATTTGAATTTGGCGCAAGCAGAACACGATGAGATGGTTCGCGTTCTAAAAGATCAGTTCGGTGTTATGGCCATGAGATTGAAGGATTCGCTGGTAGGTTCTGCCAATTCCAATAAAAGCATAAAAAATAGGCTCCAAAGCATTGCATCTAAAAGGATTGCATATTCTGGCGATGCCATAAGTGCACGTGCCGCTAGAAGGGAAATGCAAGCAAACTTGAATTCATACGGGCCAGACTACCTATTCGATGCGGCATTGCTTAATCCAGACGTCAGGGTAAAATCACATAATGGCAACATCACAGCTTCGACTATGCTGAAAAATCCGATCCCAAACATGTATTTCATGCGTGATCAGCAGATTATTACCGATATGGGTGTATTCATATCTAAGATGTCTAAACTGCAGAGGCAGGGAGAAACGGATATTGCCAGACTGTTTTGGGATTCGATAGGGTTGCCGATTTCAGGTGCCGCTCAAAAGCCTGCATTTATAGAAGGCGGGGATTACATGCCGATGAATGATTTTGCAATTATAGGCACTGGCAGAAGAACCAACCTGTCAGGTGCTAAGCAACTCATTTCAAACGCCCTTAATTTTGACGAGGTAGCAATTGTCCGCTCTCCTGAGAACGAGATGCTGCCGAAAGCCTACGCAGACCAAATGATAGACATGCATCTGGATACATATTTCAATGTTGCTGGAAGCGCAACCATAGTCGGTTCCAAATACATGCTCGAATCATCAAGACTTCAAACATATGTCCGTGAAAGAAAGGGTGAATATAAAAAATCCGGCGGCACTACAAGCCTGTACAAATACATTATTGGAAAAGGTTTCAATCTAATCGACATACCCATAATAGAACAGCTTTCATACGCTACAAATTTTCTATGTATAAGCGATGGAACCATATTGGCAGTTGATGAAATCCCAATACTAAAGAAGACGCTGGAATACGTATCAGGGAAAGCAAAGGGTAATCCAAGCATCTATGCCAGGCTGTTAAAGCACATACGTGCGGAATACGCAAAAATAAGGGGCAGGAACGGCATCTTTCCAAACAATAATCAGTCTAGGGAGAACGGCTTAGACGCATATACTGTAAGCCTGACGAATCTTACTGGAGGATACGGCGGTGCGCACTGCATGACGGCTGCCTTTGGAAGGGCATAATACAAAAAAAACAGAAAACAGCAGTTATTTATATCTGGTTAAACGCTAAAAATATCATGCAGAAATCAGCAGACTATAATACACGAAAAGAGTATAACATAAAACCCTACCAACTGGATAGCATATACGAAAGGCTACAGAGTATATTCGATGATATAATAATAATAGGTGGCAGGGCAGTCAACATATATTGCTCAAACAACAAAAGAGGCACTCATGACATAGATGTTGTAGTAGGATTTGAAAATCCAAAAAATGGCGGCGATGCAATAAAAGAGAAGGCGCTTCAAAGCGGTTTCATGTACGAAGAATCAAGAGATTTGGTCAAGAAACTAGTAGATAAAGAAACCGGCATATCTATAGACTTGTACTATAGCAAACCGATATCAAACATAGAACTATCCGACATAATAAAATATTCACAGAAAAGAACCATGGGGAGCCAGGGAGCGATTGTCAATGTAGTGCATCCGGCATTGCTTATCCTGATGAAGATGCAAAGCAACAGGCAGAAAGACAGGAACGACGTATATAACCTGATAGACAACCTATACGGACAGCCTGAGCTTTTCATGCAAAAAGAAAATAAGATACTGTCAATGTACCTTGAACCTGCAGAGCTTAAAAAACTTGAAGCGGCGCTAATGCTGATATACGGCGAAAGGCACCTGAGGTATTGACGACCTTTTTAAATAAGTGACCATCCAAATCAAGCTATGGGAAATGCGAAGGCCTTCAACTACGGAGACTTTAAAACATGTCAGATGCGCCAGAAAATCCTTTCCTGCATATACTGCACTATCTACGATTCACTGAGATGGTGTTACGTGCGTAAAAAAGTGATTGCATGAAGGTAATAGCAGATCTGCACATACATTCAAGGTTTGCCATGGCGTGCAGCAATAGGATAAATGTAAATGCATTGGACGAGGCGGCGAAGTCGAAAGGCATCAACCTAATTTCCACTGGCGATGTGCTACATCCCGAATGGAACAGGGAACTGAAAGCGCATCTTGAGCCTGCAGAATCAGGCCTGTTCAAAGTCAGTGGATCCACAACCGACACCAGATTTGTTCTAGGTGCAGAAGTGTCTACGATATTTACAGAAAAGGATAAGGTGCGCAAGATACACAACTGCATATTGCTCACAAGCTTCGAGTCTGCTGATGCACTTTCCGAGGTATTGTCCAAATACGGCAATTTGTCTAGCGACGGTCGTCCTGCATTGTCCATGAGTTCTGCACATCTTGTCGAGGAGCTTTTCAAGGCAGATAAAAACGCCTTCATATTTCCTGCACATGCGTGGACTCCATATTTTGGCGTGTTCGGTTCGCTGTCAGGGTTCACATCGATGAAAGAGGCATATGAAGATCAGGAGAAGCACATATTCGCATTGGAAACAGGCCTCAGCTCCGATCCATTGATGAATTGGAGGCTCTCATCGCTTGACAAATATGCACTTGTATCAAACAGCGACATGCATTCTCTCGAAAACATGGGTAGGGAGGCAAATGTATTCAATGTGGATAAGCTATCATATGGTTCCATAATCCAATCAATAAAAGAGAAAGATGGCAAAACTTTTGAGCGCACCTTTGAATTCTATCCTGAAGAAGGCAAGTACCATTATGACGGCCACAGGGATTGCCACTATTCGATAGATCCAGGAAAGGAGAAGAATCAGTACTGCAAGGTGTGCGGCAAGAAGCTGGTTAATGGGGTATTGCATAGGATAAACGAGCTTGCTGACAGGCCTGAAGGGTATGTGCCCAAAAATTACATACCTTATATGCACATGGTGCCGCTTATAGAGGTAATATCATATGCCATTAAGAAAACAAAATATTCTCCAATTGTGCGTGCAAAATATTCTGAAATGCTTGAGCGCATAGGCACCGAATTCGACATCCTGTCAAGCGCAAATATTGATACTATAAAAGGCGTTGCTGGCGATGATATAGGGGATGCGATAGAGAATGTGCGCAACGACAGGATACATATAATACCAGGATACGATGGTGTTTTCGGCAAGCTTGATCTTCTTGCAAGGGAGGATAACGTGCCAAACAATAACAAGCAGAAAGGCCTTCAAAACTTCATCTGATTGGCTATTTTATTATCTCTTGGATGAACGAAGGATAGACTTTTTTAATCCCTTCTATGCTTTCTAAAGATTCAATATGCATGTCAATTTCATCTGCATCGGAAACTATCCGCGCCATGGCCGAATGGTCCCCTGAAGTTCGATACACCTCTTTAACGAAATCAAGCGCCTTTATTGCAGCCAATGCCTTTGTATAAAATTCCGGAGATATCTCAAATCCAACTATGGCTTCATCCATGCCTAACATTTTGTAACGCACACGTGCGTTATACCCAAATATTATATTTTCTTTGTACAGCCCGATGAGCCTATTCCTAACAGTGCCCTTGCTTACATTAAGCGTTTTTGCCATGTCCATTGCAGACATCCTGCCGTTCTTATTTAGCAGGTCTATAATCTTTTTATCAATTATATTAATCATATAATCAATATTAATGATTTAAATAGCAAGATATTTATATTTAATGCTATAAAGTATAATTGGTGACAATGATGGTAAATATGATACCTATAGGTGAAAAGGTACAGGATATGACTGCAAAGGCGTATTTTCCAAGCGATGATTCCATAAAAGAGATAAGGATTCCTTCGAAAAATGGCAGGTGGTCTATACTGACTTTCTATCCAGGAGACTTTACATTCGTTTGCGCAACAGACATAGAGGCATTTATGTCTATAAAAAGCCAGTTTGACAGCAATGGCGCTGATTTATATGCGATAAGCACAGATAGCGTATTCTCGCACAAGGGCTGGGCGCAGACATCACCAAGGGTAAAAAAGAGCACAATACCCATGATCGAAGACTTTACAAAGAAGATAACAAGCTCATTCGGTTTCATAAACGAGTCATCTGGCGCTTCGCGAAGGGGCGTAGTGATATTGGATCCAGATGGCAGAATACAATACATGTCGGTATTCAATGATGGCTTAGGCAAAGACGCAGAGCATATATTCAATGCATTTATGGGCCTAAAGCAGTTGCACGATACTCCTGCAAAGGACGGGCATATGTGCGCCATACCTGCAAACTGGAAGGCAGGCAGCAAGACGCTTGATATAGACATAGTAAAGGATATAGGAAAGCTGTGATGCTTTCCATATCCCATATATAAACCTTCCACGCTACATACCATAAAGAATTTATATTTGCCTTTTCATACTTCCTCTACTTAGTCAGGTTTAAAAATCTTTAGCGCAATATAATAAGCGCAATTAATAAGCGTAATCAGTTAATCTTAAACAAATACGAAGCGACGTGTTTTTATGAAGAATAAAGAAGCAAAGAATAAACTTGTAGCTGTAGTTAGGATAAGGGGCAGGGTTAATGTCCGCGGCTCCATAACCGAAACGCTCAAGAGGCTCAATCTTAAAAGGGTAAGCAATTGTACAATTATCAAGGCTACGGATTCGTATATGGGCATGCTGAACAAATGCAGCAACTATGTCGCATACGGCGAAATCGACCCAGAAACGCTTGGAAAACTGCTTGAAAACAGGGCAAAAAAGCAGATACCGTTCAAGTCGAAGGAGGTGTTCGAAAGCAAATATGATTCTGAAGAATTCAAGGAGCTGCTTCCGTTCAGGCTGCATCCCCCGACACACGGGTATAAGAGCACAAAGCTTGGTTTTGCACAAGGCGGGTCGCTGGGATACATGGGCAAGGACATAAACAAGCTCATAAACAGGATGATTTGAATGGTAGTTAGAAAAGAGAAGCGCAACAGGAAATATTTTGGCACCAGGCGATGGGGAGTCGGAAACATAAAGAACGCCAGAGGCGCAGGAGACCGCGGAGGCGTGGGAAATGGGAGAAGGAAGCACAGGTTCACATATTTTACTGCTAAGCATCCAGAATTGATAGGCAAGAAGGGGTTCCACGTATGGAAACCTTCAAAACTCAAATGCATAACATTGTACGGAGTTAACAGGATAGCGCTCAAGGCCGAAAACCAGATGATAGATCTCAGCGGCTATAGGGTCGTCAGCAATGGTGAACTCGAAAAATCCAAACTCACTATAAAAGCTGCAGGATTTTCTAAAAAGGCAATGGAAAAAATCAAAAATGCAGAATGTGAAGCAGTTGTCATGTAAGGCATTGTGCGATGCATCCTGTGTGGTTAGTTTATGTCTGAAAGCTTAAGGATATTTTTTTATACTGATACGTTCCTGCCTGCTGTCGATGGTGTAGTAACATCGATGCTCAATTTCAAGAAGGAGCTTGAATCAAGAGGCCATGAAGTCTACATATTCGCATCCGGGGATTCATCTACCAGGGCAGCAGTCAAAAAAGATCCTCACATAGTCGTAGTAAGGAGTATGAAGTTCAAGAAATACCCGCAGTATAATCTTGCGATACTTCCTGTAATTGCCTCATTAAAGGAGATAAATATAGGTAAGGCAGACATAAGGCATGTTCAGACCCCGTTTACTATGGGGTTCTATGGGTTTATGGCAAGCAGGGTTAATGGCACCCCACTTGTATCATCCTTCCACACACTATTCACAAACAAGGAAGTAATAAATCAATATCTTACGTCAAGCAAGAGGATGCAGAAGATCCTTGTCGACTACGCGTGGGCGTATGCAAGGTTCTTCTATAACAAGAGCGATGTCACTATAGCGCCGAGCAGGACTATAGAACAGGAGCTTAACAGGAGGGATATACCTAACACTGCGGTAGTGGGAAATAGTGTGGATCTGAAAAGGTTCAATGCCAAGGTAGATGGCAGCAGGATAAGAGAAAAGCTGGCGAAGGGCGATGAAAAAATCGTGCTTTATATAGGCAGAATAAGCAAGGAGAAGAACATAGACACGCTGATAAAGGCTGCCAAGATACTGAACAAAAAGAAGATAAAGTTTGTGATCGGGGGCACAGGGCCCAGCATTGCATATTATCAATCATTGGTGTCCAAGCTCAATGTGGGCAGCAAGGTGAAATTCGTAGGCTTCGTAAAGGCCGCAGAGCTGCCCGAATACTATGCAGCTGCTGATGCATTCTGCATTCCATCGACTTTCGAGACACAAGGCATAGTATCCCTGGAAGCAATGGCATGCGGAAAACCAGTCATAGGTGCTGACTATCTTGCATTGAGGGAACTGATTAAAGATGGCCAAAACGGCGAAAAATTCGCTCCAAAAAGCAGTAACGATTGTGCAAGAAAAATAGAAAAGGTTATAAATAATATAAGTAACTATAAGAAAATGGAAGAAACAGCCAAGTCCTATTCCCTAAAGAAGACTACTGATGATTTACTGAAGGTTTATAAGGAGGTAATTGATAAAGAAAAATAAAAGCACTGCGTGCTTTGATTATTGAACATTAACTAGTACAAGGCGATTCACTGGACGAGAAAGACATAGAGATAAAGGATATAAAAGCACATATCAAGGACACAGTAGAAGGAATAGGCATGACAAAGCAGGCTGCCCCTGCAAAGGCGAGTGCTCTTCCGCAAAGGAAGTCCCTCAATGACATAATAAAAGAGTCTAACAACAAGGAAGCTGAAGCCCTAAAGGCAAAGATAGACGATCTGAGGAAGCAAAGGAACGATTTTATACTGGAAGCCAAATCATATCGAAGGAAGCTGGAATACAAGGAAGCAGAATACGCTGCCATATCCAAGTTCCTCGAATCGACAAACAGCAGCAAAGAATCAAGAGAAATGGGCCAGCTGAAGAGGCTCAAGAACAGGCTGGAATTCAAGCTTTCTACAGAGGCTAGGATGTCACTTCAGGACGAGCGTGATATCGTCAGGAAGATAGACGAAATAGACCTACAGCTAAAGAAGGTGGGCAAGGTGATACACCTTAGCCGGAAGGTAGAGTTCGTAAAGGGAGACCTTGAAACATTCAAAAATAAGCTAATAGAAGCTGACAAAAAGATAGCGGATCTAGATATTCAGCTTGATGATTTATACAGGTCGCTTAGACGGGTATTAAAGATAGATACATCTAGAGCGAAGCCGGCGGCGAAGCCCAAAAGGCAGCAAGGCCCTTCTGCACCTGAAATAAACATGGAAGACATAGCAATAATAAAGACAAAAGGAAAAACTAAAGAAATCAAAGAAGAAACAAAGGTAGAATAGTAAGGTGTTGAATTGAAAATATCTTTTTTTGGTGCGGCCGAAGAAGTAGGCCGCAGTTGCATAATGGTGACTACGAAAAATTCTAAAATCCTGCTCGATGCAGGAGTCAAGCTGGGAAGTGATGACCAGTATCCTAAGATTACAGATGAGATGTTAAATGAAATAGACGGCATATTTATATCGCATGCGCATCTTGACCACAGTGGATACCTGCCCCATATAATGAGCGCAGGCTACAAAAACAAGGTGTACGCCACGAAGCCGACCATGGAACTGATACAGGTGCTGCTGAGCGATTATATGCGCCTGTCGAAACCGTCCAATGTCACAAAAGCAGGATTGGAAAGGCTCGTGAAGAGTTACCATGTATTGGAATACAAGCAGGCATTCAAGTTCAGGGATCTTACGATAACATTCATACCTGCCGGGCACATACTCGGCAGCGCTCTGATAAAGGTCGATGACGGCGAGAAATCCCTCATATATACTGGAGACATAAACATCGCAAAGACAAGGCTCTTCAATGGAGCAGACCTTAGGAACCTTAGCGCAGACACGCTCATAACTGAAAGTACGTACGGGGGCGATAGCGACATATTCAAACCCCAAGCCGAAACCGTAAATAGCATGGTAAAAAGCATAAGGGAGACGATAAAGGCAGGAGGCAAGGTCATAATACCAAGTTTTGCCGTAGGCAGGGCGCAAGAGGTGCTGCTGATACTTGACGATTACATGAATTCAGGCATGATACCTAAGGTAACGATATATGTGGACGGCATGATAAACAAAGCTATGCGCATACACAGGCACAATGTCATATACTGCAAGAAAGAGCTGCAGAGTAAGATACTGATGAGCGATTACGATCCGTTTAAGAGCGATAATTTTGAGATAGTCGAAAAGAAAGGTACGCGCACACGGATAGTGAATGATGACCAGAGCAGCATAATAGTTACTACCAGTGGGATGATAACAGGCGGCCCGATAATGTTTTATCTGACCAAGCTTGCGTCTAACAGCATGAATAAGATGATATTGGTAGGATACCAGGCTGAAGGCACTATGGGAAGGGACCTACAAGAAGGTGCCAAGGAAATAGAGATAGACAATAAAAAGATAAAAATAGAGATGGATGTTGAGCTTTATCATCTGAGCGCCCATGCAGACAGGCATCAGCTTGAGACTATACCAGAAAAGATATCAGGCTTGAAAAGGATATTCATATTGCACGGTGAAATAACCAAGTCAACCGCTCTCAAAAGTGCATTCTCGGACAGATATGAGACCATAATCCCCAAACTGGAAGAAAGCTTTACTATTTAAGCATTCCTATATACTTCAAAATTTGTCTAACCTGCTGCTATTTCCGTAGCCCTTCAAGAAATAAAAGAGAAGTAATAAATAGCAATGGCATAAAAGTAGAACGTAGTCCGGTGCCTATATGAAGAAAAAGCAGTCCGACGATAAGAGGGAAATAGAAGAGATAAAGCGGCTCAAAGATCTTGAGGCAATAATAAAGCGCAGCAGCATGGAAAATGTGCTCATTTCTGGTGCGTCTAAAGATTTTGAAAACAGCAATAATTCCACAGCTGATACAATAATCAATTCATTGTCAAAGGACAAGTTCGAGAGCAAAGACATAGCATTGCTAGACCGGCTTACCCAGACAACAGCGCATGCGCATTTTTCTAAGGGCAAATACAATCAATCCAAGCCACGCAATGTAAAACATGCAGCGTACAAATCTGCAAAAGCGAAGGCTGTAAAAAAAGGCGTTGCGCATTCTAATGCTAAGGGAAAACCACAAAAAGCAAAAAACATAAAAAGCAGGAAGAGGAAATAATAATGTGTTTTGGGCTCATGGCTCAGGAGTAGAGCGTCCGCTTTGCATATCCTAAAAGGTCAAAAAAGCGGAAGGCCGCGGGTGCGAATCCCGCTGAGTCCAAATTTATCTGACTCAAATGGAGTTTATGCAGTTTTGAAAGCAGGGTAATAACTTTTTGGTAAAACTTTTCGTAAAAAGGTTTCATTCGTTTCTTACCATAAATTTATAACTTGATTATCAACCTAGATTTTATTGGGAATATGCCTAGTTCTTTGCAACGCCTGAACTCATATTGCGCATTTTTTATATGATATGCCAAAGGTAGGTGCTTTATTGCATCTTGCTTTTCCAGTTTTAACTTAAATGCCTCGCTCAGCGCTATACACAGTTTTTGTAGACACCTCTGTATTTGGTATTCTCTTAGTTGCAACAGCGCATCTTTCCGTTTCACATTTCTTTTATAGGTGCTTAAAAAGAGCCTAAGCTTTCCTGCCTTTAAATCCTCTTTGTCTATTACTGTCGTAATATCGTATTGAGGTGGACCAAGAGCTACGCCCTCCCAGTCTATAAGTTTAATCCCATCCTTTGTTCGTAAAAGGTTTTCTCCAGCAGGATCATTGTGTATTATTGACGGCTTAATTTTCATGAATTTTATTTTGCTTGCTTCTTCATATGCGTTTTTTAATGCACGCTTGAAGCTATCGTTTGTGAAATGCGAATATTCCTTATCATTTGCTATGCGGTTGACACGCTGTCTGTTCCAAGTTAAAAATGTTTTCCTAAAGTTGCTTCGCCTCATCTTTGGAATCATATCAATGCTGTGTAGCTTGGCGAGCAATAAAGCCAGTGCTATGACGTCTTTCCTGCCAAGGCGCTTTACTGGCTTTCCTTCGATGTATTCGATTATCAGGAAAGGCTTGTTTATCTTGCTGCATGAAATATCTTCATAATAAGCCTTTGGAGTTATCCCTAATTTTTGTACATTTTTAGCATTATTATACTCATTTGCTATATGCTCCTTTGCCCTTTTGAGACCAGGTGCAAACCGATTACCTTTGAGCAAACTTATCCTAAAGATCACTTTTCTGCCATTAACCGTTACTAGATAATTGGTATGCGTCCAACCCATACCAAGATATACTACATTGCTTACTTTGAGTGATTTCTTTTCGTCGAATACCTGGGGGTCTAGCTCTTCAATTATCTTTTTAATCCTGACATTTTGGTTCATATTCCTAATTGTTTATCAGGATTTAAAATAATAACTGAGGCTTTGGCTGTAGAAGTGCATGGTGTGTAACCTTTTTGGAAAGGTTAATCTAAAGCAATGGGTGCGAATCCTACCGAGTCCACCTTGTGCTCGCGGTAAAATTTACAGAAAGCTGGATATAAAGCCAACAATATGCATGATTAACAACTAGCGTATTGCTTGCTTCATGATGCCGTTTATGAAGCCCTCTTTCAGCTTCATGTAGGCTTCTTTATTGCCTTTAGCCAATATTGCCGCCCTTTTCTTCACATCCGCATATTCGAGCATTGCATTTCTATGCCTCCTCAAGTAATTCCTGAATAATATCTTCTGCCTCCACTCATATCCGTTGAATTTGACCAGATGGAGATGCATTCTTATATCCTTCCCTGAATGCTTGACATCCCTTACAAAAAACAGCCTTCTTGCGTTGCCACTTGTTTCTATAAAGTCGTAGCCTAACTCAGTTATTTTTCCTTTTATGCGCTCCCTTCTACCGTTTCTTATGCCTACTAATATGTCCAGTATGTTTTTTCCTCCGAGCCCGCGTACGGCTGTGCTTCCTACATGTTCTATCCTTACATCTAAACCGCGCATACCTGCCAGTAGCCTGCGCCGTTCGATTTTAAATGCTAACCCATATATGTTGCTGTATTTTTTGAATACATATTTCTTCTTCCCTATAATTTGCCTATGGTTCATCGTATCATATAATTTTAAGAAAGCATTATAAATATAAAATGTTGTTACATGGTGATTAAGTGATTGAATGATGCCAAACATAGATCCCAGAACATTGAAAAACATGATGGCAAAAATGGGCATAAAATCATCAGAGATAAATGCCAGCGAAGTAATCATAAAATGCCCTGACAAGGATATCATAGTTTCAGAGCCCCAGATACTGCAAATCGACGCCCAGGGTGCTATAAGTTTTCAGATATCAGGCAGCATATCAGAAAACCAGAAGGAAATAAAAATGGATGTGTCAGAAGACGACATAAAGATGGTCATGGAAAAATCAGGCACAGACGATTACATAAAAGCAAAGGAAGCACTGGAATCGGCAAATGGTGACATAGCTGAAGCAATAATGGAGCTATCTGGACAAAGCTCATAATTCATTCAGGCCTATCAACCTTATACGCATGTGCAAAAGGCACTCCTTCTATTGTCTTAACGCTATCAGCGTCCACTATGGAATTCCTAACGCAAAATCCTACTGATTCATCACCTATTATATTAAACGATATAACATCGTCTAATTTCGGGAGTTCGTAGTTTGTTGCATCCACCAGATCTCCAGTATAAAAATCAGAATATCCTTTCACATCTATGAACATTTCACCCTCGCTCAATGTTTTGTCTATCAGCGATTCATCACACATTGCAAGTATGTCGCCATCATCGGATTCATGCATCTTTACATACATCATCGTATCAACCGTATTTGTACAAAAATATTGTGGTGAAAAGGTACATTATGCCATACCACATAAGCCATATGCCTCCGGTCAGGTGTGCTGTAATTATTGCAAAATAGCTCAATATGAATATCGCTCCAGCAAACGTCAGCTCCAACTTTGTATTCATTATTGAAAACATTATATTCTTCTTCATCGACGATCTTTGCCTATTCCAATGCACCGTTGGATTCATTCTAAATATGGCAGCTATCGCAGCTTTCATCCTAACAAATGCAAGGGCGAAATTAAGCCCAAAGAGCATGAAGCCCTTTTTGACCGAATGGAAGTATATCTTTGTAAGCACCACGGGTATGAAGAATGAGAGTATCAGCGACATCGTTCCAAATATCTCCAAGTCAGTGCTAAGATATTTAGCCTGAAGGATTTGGTGCAGGGTCAGATTTACGAACGGCACCGATGAAAATACTATGAATACCGATATTACAGTAAACAGTATGAGCACCACTGAGATGTAATTCAATCCAAACCCGTGCACGATATAATCCATATGGGACAGCGGTGAGCGTCTCAGGCTTTTCCTCCGTTTGAAGAAATAGCTTATGAACTGGGTATCGCCGTAGTTGTAGCGCCACTGCTGCTTTATCAGTTCGGTAAATTTTTTTATAGGTTTGCCAAACGCATAAATCTTTGGGATGTAAAGGCTTTTGTAATGCATTCTGTCTGATTCGAAGCTGAAGAATGTATCTTCTATAATATATTCTGGGAAACCCTTTGTTGCCTCAAGCGCCTTCCTACGTATTATGCCGCACGAACCTGCAAAGATTGCAGTATTGTTCAGCGCTCTTGCCGGCTCTATAAATTTGAAGAAAAAGGCATCAAACATCTTCACGGAATCGGAGAATAAGCTTCCTTTCCTATGCGTCTTTTCAGTCTGTATATAAGCCAACTTTGGATCCTGGAAGTACGGCAGGGTCTCCATAATGAAATTAGGATTTGTTAATGTCTCATCATAATCGAATATGGCGATGAATTCCTCGTCAGACTTGCTGAGCATGTTGTTCAGGGCGCCAGCCTTGAATCCCTTTCTGGTGCTCCTGTGTATATATTCTATGCCGTTCTCGTATGAGAATTCTGACAGTTTATTTATGGTGCTTTTCTTTGTTGAATCATCTAGAAGGTAAAATTTTATCTTGCCCTTCGGGTAGTTCATCTTTTTAAGCCCCAACAATGTGCTCTTTACCCTGCTTATGTCCTCATTATACACAGCTACGACTACTGCCACTGTGGGGAAATCTGTAAGCGGCTTCAGGCCATTTTTAATCTTCTCAAGGTATATGCCATAGAAGTAGGACCTGTAATACAATATGGACGCAGAGACGTTGAAGAACCCTGAAAGAAGCGACAGCAAGAAGAAACCCAGCGCTATAGCCCATATGTATGCGGTGTTGGCTACCGAAAACAGATAGAACGAAAATGCCAGCCCTGCTGCGGAGAGCAATATAAATAGGAATACGGTAATTACCCTCATGCTGAAACCATCTCCGAAGAATTTGTCTTTCATCTAAATGCCCTGCCAAACGTATATTCCATTATCTACAACCCGCAAATATTTATAATCAATCATTACTTTTATATGTTTTCTTAGCTCTATCTTTTATTGCTTTTTTGTGCCAGGGTGGCAGAAACCGGTAACGCGCCAGTTTTAATCAGGCGAAACTCGAGATCTGGTTTCCGAAAGGAAGTTTGGGTTCAAATCCCAACCCTGGCGATTCAATTATTAGGCAGCACAGCATCGGCTATAAATTCTGGCCTGTATTCTACCAGTGCATCATACGATTCGCCTGTGCCGAAGAAGAGTATCGGTATGCCTGTAATGTCGGATATCGATACCGCGCTTCCTCCTTTAGCATCGCAATCTAGTTTTGTCAATATAATCCCATCTATCTTTACCGATTTGCTGAACTCCTTTATCTGTTCTGCTATCCTATTGCCCGAAGTGCTCTCGCCTATGAATATGGTCGCATCCGGTTTGGTAATTCTGGATATCTTTTGTATCTCGCTGACCAGGTTCTTGTTTGTCTCCTGCCTGCCTGCGGTATCTATCAATACTACGCTTATCCTGTGCGATTTTGCATATGCTATTGCATCAAAAGCCACGCTTGCGGGATCTGCGCCATAGCTTCCCTTTATTACAGGCACGCCTACCTTGTTTGCATGGAATTCGGTCTGCTCTATAGCAGCTGCCCTAAATGTGTCGCTTGCCGACATTGCGCAGCTTATTCCATTCGATTTCAGCATATGCGCCAGTTTTGCAATCATCGTTGTTTTTCCTGCGCCATTGGGTCCAAGGAAAAGAATCCTCACAGGTGTTTTGCCATCCCTTATAGAATCGTTTATCAATCTATTGAGATCCATACTGCCTTTATTATTGTTTAGTATGCTGAGAAGCGATTCGCGTACTGCACCTATCATGCCCTGGGATAAATTATCTGAATCGAACCTGAGTGAATGCAGCTTTCTGTCGAGCGTGCCTATGAATTTTTCAGTCGTATCATATGCAACGTCAGATTCTAGCATCGATACCTGAAGCACCTCGAGAAAATATGCTATATCATCATTGTTGAGTGCTACAGTTCTAAGCACCTTGCTCTTTATTCTGGTGCCAAGTGAGAGCCTTATCGCATCGCCTTTGCCTCTTCCTGTGCGCCCGGGGTGCGCCTCTGCAGCATTTTCTTCATGCGCGCCGCCGGATGATGCAGGCTCTTCGGCTTCAATTACCTTTTCTGCCTGTGCATCATGCGCCCTATCAGCAGTATCATGCCTTTGCACATCCACTGCAGCGCCTCCTTCCTTTTTGGATGGTTTTTCTATCTCCTCCTCTTCCTTTTTGACGATCCCCTTTATTGCGCTTGAGAGCCTTTTCTTCAATTCATCAAACATGAACACACTTACTCCGTTAATTTATCCAGCCTTGCAGTAACATCAATCAGTGCATTTTCAAGTTCGCCCTTGCTTTTCATAAGCTGGTTTATGAATTTGGTCTGCCCATCCAACAACTTGCTTATGAACCCCTTTGCTTCGTCTATATTGTATTCTAAGAAATAATTTGCACCTACATTGACTATCAACGAGTCTACCTTGGCGAGTTTAGCATTGACATACGCGTACCTCCCTAAAGGCATCAATGACTCCTTGTTGCTTACGAAATCCGCCCTTTCAAGCGTTGTCCTTGTATTATTCAGGTCTGTAAGCGTTTCCAAGGCCGCATTGAGCGCCTGCCCTACTTCAAAATACTGGTTTTGATACTGCTCCCTCAGATAATTCAGCGTAGACAGCATCTCATCTTTGCTCTGTGCGCTTGGCCTTGGGCTATCGGCCATTTCAATCCACCTTATTTACGGACTCTATCCTTATGGCGTTCTTCTTCACTCCCTGTTTGCTCCCTATCTTTGTTATTACTAGTGCTGCAGCATGCTTCTCGTTGCTGGCTTCAGCCTCGATTTTGAATTTCTTTATACCTTTCCTTGCCACAAATCCTTCTACGCTAAATTTCATTCAAAACACCTATTTAATATTCAATGCATCCATCATTCGCGCCAGTTCGAACCCGGTGGTCTCATCTCCTGCCACAAGCCCCTTTGAGTTGGCAACTGCCGACAGCCCGACGTTGACCGAACCTAAGTTCGCAGTAGTTGTTGAAGATTCAAACCCAGTTATGCTATCTATCTTCTCTTTTTCCTCTTCCGTGCACCTGTTGTTTATCACCATGCCTTTGTTGGTGAGCAGGTTATTTGCGCCTACGGTCTTGAACCCGCCTATGCTCATGGGGATAGCCTCAACACCTAATATCTCAGTTATGTTATTTATCTCTTTCTTGCTGTATTCCGGGTTTACAAACGCTATCTTGTCGTTTGCAAGTATGTTGTTCCCTATGGCGTTCAGGTCGCTTTCCAGCACGCTTACGTTAACGCCAAGCCCGAATCCCTTGAAGGCCTCTAATTCACCATCCTCTATCATGTTTGAGAATATTATCCCGTTGCGATTCGCGCGCGCGAATACGCCTATCATGTCAAATCCCATTATGGAAAATTCGATGCGCTTGACGCCAAGCACCTCATCCAATACCGCTTTGCTGCCCTTGGTGAGGTTTCTTCCAGTAAAGGCGTAATCTTCTGTTATCGATACGAATGCGCCAACAAAGCTGCTGCCATTGATCGCATATTTGGCAACGCCCATTCATATTACCATAAAACTTAAAATTATTTTTTCTCCGAGCTGCTGGGTGCCTTGTTTGATTTGCCTTTTTGTGCACCTGCCTTCTTCACCGCATCGGGTTTCGCAGTACTATTATCTGCTGCAACCTTCTTCTCTGTGAAAGGCATAGCTGTTGCTTTGCCGCCGTCAATGCTTATATCGAGCTTCAGCGGCATCATGCTCTTCGCATGCTTCTTCACTATCAGGGAATTCAGCGACATATCCAGTCTGACATTCTCCTCCGGCACCTTCGTATAGTGTGCTATCCTCTCCCTCACGTAGCGCGTGGCCTTCTTTTGCCTTTTGTTCCTCGGCTGCGTGACTAAGTACCTCCTGAGGTTTATAGTGAGTATCCTATTGGCCATAATTACACCTTCATTTTTGACCTAAGCTTGGTCTTCCTCCAGTCCCTATTGAACATGTTGAATTGTATGCTCCTGTGCGTCCTGAGCGTAGCGAGCAGCGGAATCCTTCGCGCCCTTTTAATCTGTTTTCCCAGCCTTCTTTTTTTTGTCAAATCTTTTTTAGACATATCATCACTTATTTATGCTTGAATTCAACCTTGGGCTCGTGCCTTGGCATTACCTTCCTTAATATAGACAGGAACTGCTGCTCGTTTATCAGGCCATTTACCTGCCTCGACTGTACGAGCGATATCATGACCTGTGCCAGCTGCATGTAAAGCTCGCTGTTTGAAGCCTTTATATTCATCATTCTTTCATATGCCTGCGCATCGAGTATCTGCCTCATCAGGGCTTTGATCTGCTGCTCTTGTTGTGCCTGCTTGTACATCCTTGAGATTGCCTTTTGCATCTCCCTGTCGTTTTCTGGATTCTGCTGCGCCTGTGGATCTGCCATAATGCGATCACCTATAACCTGCCATAAGGTCAGTTCCCTACAATTTCCTTTGAAATCTTATCTAAGAATGCCTTGCCCGCCGGTGTTATAACTCTTCCGGAAGGTGTCCTCTTAATCAGCTTGGCCTCTTCGAGCTGCTTGAACGAGTTCCTTATTATGCTGCCTCCTGCCGGCACCATATGTTTCCTATGTACCGTATGTGCCTTCCTGTTTCCATACCTTATCCTAAGCTTCGATACGCCTATCGGCCCATTCAGGTAAACCTGCCTCAATATCGATGCGCTCCTGACATACCAAAAGTCCGGGTCTTCCGGAGGCCTCTCTTTGCCTGCGCCCGATTTGACGAAGTCTACGTATTCAGGCTTCTTTATCTTTTCCTTGAGCATGCCCGCAGCCTTTTGGACTAGGTCTGCTGCCTTAACATCATATACATTAGCCATTCAATCCCTCTATTGATAAATACCTCTAAATGTCTACTATTGCAGATTCACTTAGAAAATAGGTAGAAATCTATTTAAGTCTAATGTTAAAAGTTAAAAATATTTAACTCTTTCTGTAATCCAAGCGCAGCTGGCAAAAAAAGAACTTTCGACACGATGTTGAATTATTCGCCTTTTTTTCGAAATGCAATCATGGCATAGCATGGGAATGCCATCATGCATGCATTCGCCGTCCTGCGTTCTATTTGTGCTCTTTGCCGCTGCCATAGAGCCTCTTGGCGTTATCGATATAATTAGAATAATCTATGAGTGCTTTGAGCGCCTTAGCCGCAGTCTCAGGAGAATCGTATACTGGGACCCCAGAGCTCTCCATCATTCGTTTATGCACTTCTGTATAACTGCCTCCAGGGCTAACTACTACCATAGGTTTTTTCATAGAAGTGCCATAATGTATCAGCGAAGCTGCTACACGCGAATCTGCTCCAGGTGTCTGGAACAGAGCTATAGCCATTATTGCGTCCACTCCTGGATCATTTGATATTATGTCCAATGCTGCGTTAAACCTTTTATCATCTGCATCTCCTGCCATATCCATGGGCAGCCTTATGTTGACTATGGGCGGCATGGCTTTCCTCAATGCTGCGTTGGACTGGCTTGACAGCTTGGCAACCTGCAGCCCGTTTTCATATAAACCGTCTGTCGCCAAGACTCCAGTGCCTCCGCCGTTGGTTATTATGGCAATGCGATTGCCCCTGCACAAAGGCTGCGTGTCGAATATTTTTCCGAAAAAGAGCAGCTCGTCAAGGTCGTTTGCAATTGTAAATCCGAACTGCCTGAATATTGCCTCGTATGTCTGATAGCTTCCGGCAAGCGATGCTGTATGGGATTGTGCCGCTTTTGCGCCCTCCTCTGTTTTTCCACCCTTGATTATAACAACAGGTTTCTTCAGCGTAGTCCTTTTTGCAATCTCTATAAAATCCCTTCCTCTCTTGGCTCCTTCTAAATAAAATATTATAACCTTGGTGTCATCATCATCAGCGAGATAATTCAGTATGTCTACCTCGTCTATTACAGTAGCATTTCCGTATGATATAAAGCGCGCCAGCCCGAATCCCTCATGCGATATCAGGTCCAGTATCGTGCTGCCCACTGCACCACTCTGTGATACGAAGCTTACTCCTCCTATGCTTGGCTTGTCCAGCTTGAATGTCGGTAGGAAAAGCGTATCTATCCTGGCGCGGGGGTCCATTATGCCTAAGCAATTTGGCCCAAGCACCGGCATCGAATATTTTTTAGCCACGCCTGCAAGCTCCTCCTCCAGACGAATCTCGCCTACCTCTGCAAATCCGCCGCTTACCACAACGGCGCTTTTAACTCCAGCCCTGCCACATTCCTCAAGCACGGATGGCACCGTCGCCGCAGGCACTGCTATGACCGCGAGATCGACTGCGTTCTTTATGTCATTTATCCTTTTGTATGATTTAATCCCTAGGATGTCGCCCTCTGCGTTTATGTTGACCGGATAAAGCTTCCCTGAAAAACCCACATCGATATAGTTCTGCAGTATTATATGGCCGACCTTATCGGGGTTTGATGAGGCACCTATTATCGCTACGCTCTTCGGGTGCATCATGCGTTCGAGATTCATATATTTTGGCCTTGCCATGCAATCATCTGATAAGCCTAAGGTCTACTGCGCTGTATGTATCGTCATGCAATATTACTGGATTCAAGTCCAGTTCTGTTATTGATTCCTCAGACATGAAGAATTTTGAAACCTTTAGGAGCAGATCGACCAGAAGCCTCTCGGATTTTCCATCCGGCGCGATTATCTTTTTAGACCTAAGCTGTTCCACCATTGAACGGGCATCGTATTCGTTTATCGGGCATGATCTCATTGCGAAGTCCTTGAACGTCTCTACATATATGCCACCCAGGCCGAGCAGCACAAATTTTCCGAACTGCTTGTCGGTATTGCCGCCAATTATTATCTCTATGCCGTTTTTGACCATCTTCTGCGCAAGGATTCTGTATGGCTTTATCTTCTGCGCCTTCCTATAAAGGTCCGAAAAAGAAGACTTTATCTCATCTGGCTTTTCAAGTCCGAGCGCCACCAGTCCGCTCTTAGTCTTATGCATGGCCTTCTGCGATATGACCTTGAGTACTATGGGCTCTCCGCCTGAAAATCTTATCGCCTCGTCGGAGCTTCCTACATATTTAGCGTCTATGGCGCGTATGCCTCTCCGTTTAAGCATATTATACGCTTCCATGTAATCTATCAGCTCCATAATACAGCCACCTGATCAAATCTTGATTATGCCGAACCTGTCGAGCAACGCTATTATCAAGATGATTGCAAGTATGATTATAATCGCATACGCTACTCTATTTGACTTCCTGCTTTTGGAGGAAAGCTGGTTTTGTATGTCCTTTATCTCCTGTGTGTCTGGCTTGTTGTAATCTGGCGACTGCGTACTTCCTGCAGTTGCCTGCTGTGGCACTGCCTGTTTTCTATCCATGGCTGCTGCCTGCCCTGCCTGAGTCTGCGCTGCAGCATGCTGCTGATATGTCTGGCCAGTGCCAGATGTGCCTGTATCCGGGAGCATGGGCTCGCTTTGTGGTTTGCTCATGATCTCGCCTCCGTATGCGCCTGCAGAGCCAGGGGCATGTGTGGCATCCACGTTAGCTGCATGCTGTTCAACCGGGATATGCGGCATTCCCTCCTTAGCCTGCATAAACCCCTTTTCGGTAAGCATAAGATCCATATTGCCGTTTCTAAATTCTGCATTCAGGAATTGGTTTACGGATAGCTTGTTTATGTGCATGGCAAGGTCCTTTGGCCTTATATTAAGCGTAGAAGTTATGTCATGCATGCTCCTCTTTCCGCCAGAAAGGTTTTTGAGTATCTCAAGGTCGAGTTGATCGAACGGCAGTGCGGCTTTAGCCTCTGCATCGTTCAGCAATTGCTTTCCTATTTCAGTTATTTCTATGTGGTTTTGCCCTGGCACAGCGGTTGTAAAGTCGACCAGCCCCTTTATCTTCAACGACCCTAGCATGTTTGAGGCATCGAAGAAGGACGAATTTACCAAGCCTCCGAATTTCTCTACAACCGAATCGGGGGACAACTTCTTCAGCGCCATTAAATCCATAAAATTTATTTCATCCGCCATTATATCATTCTCTAAAAAGTAACAACACTGCAATATAGGATAAGAATATTTATATAATTTCTTTAAATAATCAATCTGCGACTTCTTTTCAGGGGTTGTTTTATAATTGGTATATACTATGCAATTTAAATTCTTTGGCGGGGCACAGGAGGTTGGGCGCTCATCCATAATGGTAGAAGATGGACGTAGGATAATGCTCGATTACGGGATGAAAGTAGAGGACAAGAAGCACGAGTTCCCGATAGGCCTGCCTGACATAGATGCGATGGTGCTTAGCCACGCGCATCTTGACCACAGCGGCGATTCACCATCGATATACAACAAACTCACAGTGCCTATATTCGGAACAGAGCCAACCAAAAAGACGACAATGCTGCTGCTTGAAGATACGCTTAAGATAGCAAAGAATCAGCACGCAGAAATAAACTTTCATAGAAAGCAGTATAAGGATTTCATGAAGCATTATCAATCGATGGAATACCATGAAAAAGAGCATTTCGGCAAGTTCGACATCTCGCTCTACGATGCTGGGCACATCAGTGGCAGTGCTATAACGCTGATAGAAAACCCTCTGTCAAAGGATTACAAGCGCATAGTCTATACGGGAGATTACAAGATGGATAGCCAGTTGCTGCACAAGGGCGCAGAGATTGTGAAGAGCGATGTGCTTATAACTGAGTCTACATATGCGAACAAGGACCATCCAAGCAGGGATGAGCTCGCAAAGAACTTTATAGAAGATGTAAAGGCAGTGCTTGAAAGCAAAGGCACCGCGCTCGTTCCTGTATTCGCGGTAGGGAGGAGTCAAGAGATACTTGCATTGCTGCACAAGAATGGGCTTGCGGAGTCTACATATGTGGATGGAATGGCACGTGCAGCTACGAAGATTGCCCTAGAATTTCCGGATTACATAGATAATTACGATTTGCTGGCTGAAGCAGTAGACAAGGCCAATTTCATAGGCGATATGGACATGCGCGAAGAGGCTATGGGGCAGCCATCCGTAATACTTACTACCGCAGGCATGCTCAGCGGCGGTCCCGTGCTGGACTACATAACCAGGCTTAATAAGGATTCGAAGATATTCCTAACAGGATATCAGGTGGAGGGCACCAACGGACGCCTGCTTCTCGATAGCGGAAAGATAAAGATGCACAATTCATTCAAGTCCATAAAAACGCCAGTCAGCATCTATGATTTTTCAGCGCATTGCGGGAAGAGCGATCTTTACAAATACGTAAGGGAAAGCGCGCCGAATGTGGTCATATGCGTCCATGGGAGCGAGGAAAACACTACCGGGTTCGCATCGGAACTCAAGGCTGAGGGCTTCGATGCATATGCCCCAAAAGTAGGGGACACTATAAAGCTTTGAGCCTCAAATGCGCGAATATCAGAACAGGTTGAGCGCGGCAAACATTATCGGCAGTATTATTGTCGCATCACCGTCTATAGTGACGTACTTTGCATCCTCCTTTATCTTACCCCATGACACGGCTTCTGTGAGCCTTGCTCCAGAAAGGCTCCCATCGTATTGCGTTGCCGTGGTTATGTATACAGCATAGTCCAGCCCTCCCTTGAATTGGTTCCACCATATTACGTGGTGTTTGCTTATTCCTCCGCCTATCATGAGCGCTCCTGTTGTCTTGTTGTCGAATGCGATGTTGCTCAGTTCAAGTTCGTCCCTCAGCACATTTAGCTTGAAGTCATGGTCCTGCGAAAATATGCTCAGCTGCGTGCCGAATGCACCATCAACTATGCCTGGATTGAATATCTTAACGTTGTGCAGATATGCCTGCCTTAAGATTGAATTTGGATCCTTAATGCGTTTTCCGAATTCGTATATGAGCTCGCTTGGGCTATACTCCTTCTTGTAATCTTTCGACGTATATATATCATTCATTATGTCGTTGAATGCGTTCTCTACCATCAATCCATACTCTTTATTCTCTATGAAGACGTTGCCAAGCCTATAAATTCCCAGCGAATGTAGTTTCGCATCATCGGCCTTGAATGATCCAACCGAATACTTGCCGCCGAAAGCCCGTGCTATATCGTGGTCGAGCGTGCCTCCTGTGGTGATTATTGCATTGAAATGCTTTACTGCACCTGCTAGAACGCCGCGTGTCCCAGTAGAAACTATATCTGCAGGGAATGAAAGGAAGTTAAAGGACTTTTTATCCTTTGTCATCTTGCCTATTATCTTTATGCCGTCAACCATATGCTGCGCGGAGAATCCTCCGATGTCATCCATAGCATCTATCAATTCCGGCACAGACATATTGTTCTTTAGCTTTATATCCCTAACATCATATTTCAGAAGGTCATTCTTTGTATCCTTTTTATTCATTTGATCACTTGCGGTTCATAAACGTTTCAGCAGCACAGCAAATTTAAATGCATTGCTAAATGCATTGCAGATATACAAAATGATAGATAAGGTTAAATGCCTTATTACCTAAATGCTATTAATGCCTTCGCCGATGGAGTGCCTCAGGTATGAGCAAATACTCCGTAGAGCAATAGAGGAAGAATGCGGCTACAGGTTCAAATCTAATTTTGAAGCATCAATGGGGATTGCGTTATACACACTAAGCATACCATACACATATGTGAAAACAAAGTTTTATTTCACCATGGGTAATGAGGTGATAACATATACCCCTGATTTTGTGCTTGGCATGCAGCATGAAAATTCCCAGATACTCATAGAAACGCATGGCAGTGCCTTCATGGATGAAAAATTCCTTAAAAAAATGGAAGCATTCATGTCTTCCGGTCAAAGCGATTCGTATTATACTATACTAGTGACAAACAAACGCCCTAAAAAGCCGAATAAGCTGAAGATAGAGCTCAGCAGATATGGATATACATACAGTGATATATGCGATGACGTCTGGTATATACCTTATGCGGTAGATCTTCGTATGCCTATCAGCACACGTACTGGAAAAGGATCGATTTTCAGCATGTTGCGCGATCTGAAGGAGAATGAAAGCGTATCGGTCATTGGCGAAAAGCAGATAATGCAGAAATCAATATACTGATTAAATTCACCAATCTTTTTAGATTTTTTCAAGGAATATAAATCAGGCGACATCGAAAAAGGTAATTTTATGGTTGTTTCTTCAAGCATCGACGACGAGGATATTCTAAGATTTATAGAGAGCGCAAAGCCGAAAATATATGTTGTGGGCACTGGCGGCAGCGGCAGCAACACGATTACACGACTCGCCGCCTTGGGCATAGACGGCGCTACCCTTGTCGCGATGAATACTGATGCACCACATCTAATAAAGACTACGGCTGAGCGCAAGCTGCTTCTCGGTAAGAAGGTTACCAAAGGGCTAGGTGCAGGCAGCGACATAAAGGTTGGTGAAGAAGCTGCAATCGAGAGCAAGGACGAGATAAAGCATGTGCTTGGCGATGCAAACCTGGTATTCGTAACATGCGGTCTGGGCGGAGGCACGGGCACCGGTTCAGTAAGCACAATAGCTCACGAAGCGAAGGAAATCGGGGCGCTCACAATAGCTATAGTAACGCTGCCCTTTTCCAGCGAGGGAAAAACAAGAGTGAAGAACGCGCTTGAAGGGCTCTCAAGATTAAAGAAGGTAGTCGATACCGTAATAATAATACATAATGATAAATTGCTAAGCATAGCGCCAGACCTTCCGCTGAACATGGCATTCAGGGTATCGGACGAAGTCCTGGCAAGTGCCACAAAGGGCATAGTTGAAATGGTAACCAAACCTGGCATGGTCAACATAGACTTTGCCGATCTTAAGATGGTACTCAGGGACGGAGGTTACGGCGTCATAGGGTCAGGTGAAGGCATGGCTACGAACATGGAGCAGAACAGGGCTATAGTTGCATTGGAGAATGCGATAAAGAGCCCTATGCTCGACGTCGACTTAAGCAATGCAAAGAAAGCGCTTATAAACATAATAGGCGGTGAAAGCTTGACGCTGCGCGAAGCAGAATCTGTATTTCAGGAGGTGGCGAGCAGGATAAGCCCGGATGCTATGCTTAAATGGGGTGCACGCATAGAAGAGGGCATGCAAAAGGAATCGCTTCGCATAATGATAGTCGTGAGCGGAGTAGACTTTCCGGAATATAGCGAGCGCGGCATAGAAAAGGGAATCGCTGAAATAAGGGAATTGGACTTGGATGAAGTCTTCGATACAAAGAATAATAAGCTGGGCAAATAGGCCCATTGCAACTGCATGCGCTATTCTCTAAATATGCGATTAAAGTTCATTCTGTCGACGAATGTCTTGAGCTTTTCGTTGAATTCCTTCAGGACTCTAGTTTCGTCTATGAAACTTAGGAGCATAATCGACAACATCCTATTGCTCCACGTTGTGTTTGAGAATCCAGCATTATATATTTTGTCAATCTGCTCTATAGTATTGCGTATATAGCTGTCGCTCTTGTTTATCATGCTCACGAATCCATCATCCCAAATGTGCTGTACATTTGATATGCTTTTGATATAATCCGAATAATTCTTCTTTATGGCTGCTTTAGCCTTCTTTTCCTTCTCTCCGCTAGAAAGGTCTTTCTCCACTAATGCTATAATATTCTCTATGCATGAGCTATATTCATGCAAAACGCCTACTCTATAGGTGTGCTTTGCCATTATGAGTTCCTCTTTGCTGCTGGAATTAGATATCTTCCTCTTGAACTCTGCTATAAGCGATTCCTGCCTGTTGAATAGGTCAAAATAGAGTTTATGGGCTTCATTTGACAGTTCTATGCTGCTTCTTGAAACTACATTAAGGTCGAATTTTTTGTTATTGTTGTATTTGCTATGGGTCACCACAAGCATCACGGTCTTTAGTATAATATAAATAAAATCTAGATATTTATCCCTTCTCTATCTGCATATTTCAGCATATAAAGAATCTGTAAAGCCCTTCATTATCTTTGCTGCATTTTTCTAACTTTCGGCAATATCATAATATGCCTCCATCATTTTCATCTAGTGAAAAGGCGACCTACGCGAGCTGGCACCTGAGCAGGCTATACGCCAATTTTCCACTGCGACAAAAAGAGGAGAGAAACTCTATTAAAGGTTATTTGCAAAGATATTTAAGCTGCCAACTCTCTAATCTATAGCCAAGGCATAATATTATATTTCTTTATTTCAATATAATCCTGCAGTTTGCAAGCGATATTTTTCAATGCGCGAAGCAGTTTGCACGTCATACTACATAATGCGTATATTATAATGCGTATATTATAGAGGTAATTTAAATGAGTTTATCTAGCAGGCAAGTGCACGCCGGTTCAAGTACAAAGAGCAGCGGCAATGGAAAAATAAAGGTCAAGTTCCGTGACAGACACAGAAGCGAGGCAGGCAACTATTTTTCGGCTACGAAATTAGCTGAGAAGGACGATGCTGCACCAATCAGGCGACGTGGCGGCAACATGTCCATGAAGCTTAAAAAGGCAGGCATAGCAAATCTGCTCACTAAGCAGGGATATAAGAAAGCTATAATAAAAGGCGTGCTCGAATCAAAGGACAACCGAAACTTTGCAAGACAGAATATAATAACCAAAGGCACGATAATAAATACGGACATGGGCAAGGCTGTGGTCATCAACAGACCTGGGAGGGAAGGCACTGTCAATGCAAGACTACTGGATGAGCAAAATGCCTGAACACGTTTACGAATGCGATAATGAGGAATATCCTGCACTCAAGAAGGTGCTGGAATATGATCCGTATCTGGATAAAACCCTAGACGATGCAGCGCTCAAGAAGCTGTCTGGAGATAAATATGCCAATGCTATATTTACAAGGCAGGAATACAGCATCAGGGACGGCATTTCGGTCGGCCTTGACAAAAACAAATACTATCTATACCTAAAGGCGAACGAGGATTTCCTGAAATTGGCAGAAGAGCGGTTTTCAAAGGAATTCAAGACCGTGAAGAGGTCAGGCAAGGAATCTGAGGATAAAATAATCGCGATAATACACGATGAAGAGAGCAGGGCAAATCAGGGTTTCGGCGCCATATTCGGTGGTTGATTTTGAATATACTAAGTTCCAATGACCTTTCAAAGGACCAGATTAACAAGATATTCGAAATAGCTGACAATCTAAAAGAGAATAAGGAGGAGACAGCCATAAAGGAAAATTCTATTCTTTCACTGCTTTTCGAGAAGCCTTCTACAAGGACACGCCTGTCATTTGAGGCAGCAATGGCGCAGCTGGGCGGCAAATCTGTATACATAGATGCGCAGACTACTCATCTTTCCAGAGGCGAGTCGGTAGGGGATACGTCTAGGGTCCTGAGCAGTTATTCTGATTTTATAGCTGCAAGGATGTACAGCCAAGATGACCTTATTGAGTTGGCCGAATGTTCTTCCGTGCCTGTAATAAACGCGTTGACTGATTTGGAGCATCCTACTCAGGCATTGGTTGACATGTACACTATAAAGGCGCACAAGAAAAACCTCCATAATATAAGGATTGCATTCGTTGGCGACATAGCTAGCAATACTGCAAATTCGCTTATGATAACCGCATCGAAATTAAGCGCTAACATGGTGCTTATAGGCCCAAACGGATATCTTCCTAACAGCACTTATTTCAACAAGGCCAGAGAATACGGCAATGTTGAAGTGACAGCCTCAATCGAAGATGGAATGGATAATGTAGACGTAATATATACAGATACATTTGTAAGCATGGGTCAGGAAAAAATTGCCGAAGAAAGGAGAAAACTATTTGCGGGCTATCAGGTGGATCAGCACATGGTGGACATGGCGAATTCCGATGCTATAGTGATGCATTGCCTGCCTGCGCACCGCGGTGAAGAGATATCCGCCGATGTTATTGACGGCCCGAAAAGCGTAGTGTGGGAACAGGCAAAGAACAAGATGCTGATTGCAAAGGCGATACTGCTGTATCTATCAATAGACAGGTAACTGCGGGATTTTCCCACATGTGCGGATGCACCTCCAATCTAATAAGAGTTAAATTTCTTAGTATGTATATCTAAAATATGGAATTAATATCGAAGATAGCCGTATTCGCAATACTGCTTATTGCAATATTCGGAATTGCGTACGTGCTCTCTCAACACCTTAACCCTTCTACGCTTACCGCCAATACTGTCGAGGGCTATGTAATTAAAGACCTCCAGCAGCAGAATCCTAACTCATCAATAAAAATAATAAACGTCACTCCCTCCTCTATAAAAAGCGGCAGCTGGGATGTAGTTGTAAGGCTAATTTCCAATGGTACACGTGCATGCCCTACACTACTTATAGAAGGATTTGACTACCCTGCAATGACCCTTCTTCCAAGCCTATACAACAAGTACGTCGGAAATTGCGTCATATCCGGGTCTGCGTATTCATCATCGTATGTGGTCGGCAATCCTGCTGTAGCAATAACTGAAGTATACGAGCAGAAAAATCCTGCGATGATGGGCTATCTAAGTCAATATGGATACAATAATACGCAGGTAAATGCAAAATTTTATTACCTGCTGAACGACAGCATCTTGCCTATAAATGCGAGCATGCATAATGCATGGGTTATAACCTATCAAGCGGTTAACGCAAACTATTCACTTTATGCTGTGCTTAATCAATCTGGCAAGATATCCTCAGTATTGAGCAATAATCAAGTCAAATAAATTGCAAATAATGCAGCGTCGTAATAAAAGTCAGAACTACTATTATCTCATACAAAAACAGAAAGCTTTTAAAGGTTAAGTGACAAATTTTTTTATTCAAAGGCGATTTGAATGAGCGACTTGGTAAACGAGATTTTAGGGAACACGAATAGCACCGGAGGCGAGGACTTCGGATCTTCTCAGATAAAAATAGTTACAGCGGGTTTTGGTGGAGGAGGCAACAATATAGTTAACAGGCTGATAAAGGCAGGAGTAAAAGGAACTGAATTTGTCGCTGTGAATACCGACTACCAACATTTCAAGATAATCGATGAAAGGATAACGAAGGTTCTTATAGGCAAGAATCTTACGAGAGGCTTGGGTGCAGGCGGTGATCCTGCAATAGGTGCAAAGGCAGCAGAAATAGATAGGCAACTTATAGAAAAGGTATTTGAAGGCGCCCAACTGGTATTCCTATGTGCAGGAATGGGCGGAGGCACGGGCACCGGATCAATAAAAGTGGCTGCGCAGATAGCAAAGGAGCAAGGCGCCATCGTAGTGTCCATGGTCACATATCCGTTTGATCTTGAGAGGATAAGAAAGGTAAAGGCAGAAGAAGGAATTCAGGAATTGAGGAAATACAGCGACAGCGTAATAATCTTAGATAACAACAGGCTTGTAAAACTAGTACCTAACCTGCCAATGAACGAGGCGTTTGCTCTCGCTGACGAAGTGCTTGCAAAAGCTCTGGGCGGGCTTGTATGGACAATAACGCAGCCTAGCCTGATAAACATAGATTTTGCCGATGTAAGGTCGATAATGGGCGGCGGCGATGTGGGTTTCATAGCTGTGGGCAGTGGAAAGGGCACTGACAAGGTGAACATAGCATCGGAATCGGTATTGAAGAACAAGCTTCTGGATGTTGATTTCGAAGGTGCAACCGGCGCATTGATTCACATCTCCGGAGGGGCATCATTGTCCATAGGGGATGCGATAAAAGCGGGAGAGATAATAACGGAGCGCATGGATCCAAAAGCTAACATAAAATGGGGAGCAAGGCTTATCCCAGGCTATGACGACCAGATAGAGATTGTTGCGATAGTGACCGGAGTAAAGGGTGCAAGCATCGTAGGCAAGCTTAATGAAAAGAAAAAGGAAGGGTCATATTCCGATTTGGAGATTATAGGCTGATTCCTTTTTATTTTTTGGTGGATACTATGATGGGAAACAACATGGATGAAGAATTTACCGCAAAGATAGTGGTAGTTGGAGTCGGCGGCCAAGGCAGCAACCTAGTGAACAGGCTTTACAATAACGGAATAAAGAGTGCGACTACCGTAGCCATAAATACGGATGCGAAGCACCTGAATATAATACATGCGGACAAGCGCCTGCTCATAGGCAAAGACATGACCCATGGGCTCGGCGCAGGTGGATTTCCAGAAGTTGCAATGAAATGTGCAGAAGCGGACAAGGATAAGATCATGGAGGCAATCAGCGGATACGACATGGTATTCATTGCAGCAGGAATGGGCGGAGGCACAGGAGGAGGCGCAGCGCCATTCATAGCGCAACTTGCAAAGGAGCAAGGCTCACTGGTGGTGGCATTCGTTACATATCCGTTTGCATTGGAAAGGAGCAGGAAGGCAAAAGCGGATTGGTCACTTGAGCAGCTAAGGAAGAACGCAGATACAACGATAGTGATAGAAAACGATAGGTTGCTGAGTTATGCACCCAACATCCCGATGGAAAAGTCATTCGAGCTGATAGACAATATAGCATCCAATGCAGTAAAGGGCATTGCCGATACGATAAGTCTGCCAAGCCTTATAAACCTAGATTTTGCGGATGTAAGGACCATACTTAGGGACGGAGGCACTGCAGTCATAAATATAGGATTTGGCTCAGGTACGGACAAAGTCCAGAAGGTAATAAAGTCAACGCTGCAGCATCCATTGCTTGATGTGGACATATCGCAGGCGAAGAGTGCGATGATACATGTTACCGGAGGAACGTCGCTTACGATAGATGAAGCAACAAGGATAGGCGAACAGGTCACAGAAGGTATAGATGCAAAAGCAAATGTTATCTTCGGTGCACGATTGACTCCTGAAATGAACGACAGGATAAGCGTCATGTCAATAATAACGGGAGTTACCCCAAGGTTCGGCACAGCACCGATTCCAGCGTCAAGCGCCGCAGTAAGCACAGATTTCCTTGCAGGAATCGACAGGATATATTAAGTTCCCGTAAGACGGCATCCCATCGTTGGGATGCATTTTTATTTTTTATGCTTATCCTTCATATAAATTAATAGTAAATGGCATATGCGTGTTGTGGTCCAAATGTACAAAGGCGAGGCAGTAAATGTGATAATGCCTGTATATAACGAAGGCAATACTGTTTATAATATAATAAAGAGGGTCCTGAAGCAGAAGTCTGTCGATACGCTTATAATAATCTATGATAAGTCTTCGGACAATACATTAAGCGAGATAAAGAGGGCATTGGCAGGCGCAGGAAGAAAGGCAACGATTGTATATAGCGATGTCAAAAAAGGAAAAGGGCATGCAGTCAGGCTGGGAATAGAACGCATAAAAGGCGGCATAGTGATAATACAGGATGCTGACGATGAATATTATCCCGAGGATTACGGAAAGATGCTTGCATCGTTGAGCGATAAAAACCCGGTATTTGGATACAGGAAAATCAACAACGGGCACAAGTACCTGTTAGGCGAATTGGCTACGCAGGCACATACCCTGACGTTCAACCTACTGTACGGCCAAAAGCTCAAGGATATAAATGCAGCATATAAAGTCTTCAAATTAAGCATGCTGCATGGGGAAAGGCTTAGGCAGGATGGATGGGAACTCGATCCCGAAATTGCCGTAAAACTCTCAAAGAATGGATATGCAATAAGAAGCATAAGCATAAGATACAAGGGCAGGACGTTTTCCGAGGGCAAGAAGATAGGCGTGTCAGGGGCCGTAGGCATACTGGCATACATAATAAAAGCGAGATTTTTCGACTAATGGAAAATCGTTTTCATGCTAAAGTATATAAATCTTAATTGAACAATAGTCTTGAATTTTAAGCTCCGAATTACATTTCTTTTTAAAAATTACGTTCGAAATGGAGTTGAGCAAAGTCTATACAAGGTCGTAACATGGCAGAAGAAGAAATACTTAGGGTATCAATGAAGGAAATAAAGGTCGGCAGGTTCATATTGATAGACGGAATACCGTGCAAGGTTGTGGATATAGAGACAAGCTCTCCAGGCAAGCACGGCTCTGCAAAGATGCGCATTACAGCAATAGGCATATTCGATGGCCAAAAGAAGACGTTCCTGAAGCCGAGCGACGGCGATACGGAAGTGCCTGTAATAAAGAAGAAGCGCGCACAGATTGTTTCGATAAACGGTGCAAACGCGCAGATCATGGATTCTGAGACTTACGAAGTGTACGAGCTGCCTATACCTGCAGAGTTGAAAGGCAAGATAGCTGCTGGCAATGAAGTAGAGGTTATGGAAGCCATGGGCAGGAGGATGCTTTCAAGGATTACTGGAACTGAGTGATTTTATGGAACTTAAAATAATAAACGATACAGAGAACAACATGCTGAAAAGGAGGGAATTGGAATTCTATATTACGGGATATGAGGCTACAAATTCGAAGGCAGATGCAAAGCGCGAACTGTGCAAGAAATTGAACCTCAGCCCAGACAATACGGTTATAGTGTCGCTGAATCAGGAATTCGGCATGAAGAGAAGCGTAGGCATCGCGCATTCATATTCAAGTGCTGCTGAATTAGAAAGGGTAGAACCGAAATTTATAATTGAAAGGATGAAAAAATCAGAGGGCTCAAATGGGCAGCCGAAGGGCGGAGAAGGAGCCAAAGAATAAATGGTGCTGATATATGGCCGAGAAAAACGATAAAAAGGACGACAAAAAAGCCAAGGATTCGAAGCAGAAATCCGCCAAGAAAACCGAAGGCTATTCGCCGAAGAAGATGTGCCCCAAGTGCAATTCCAGGATGGCCGACCATGCGGACAGGTATACATGCGGCAAATGCCATTATACCGAGTTCAAATCACAGAACAAGGGCGGTTGATCTTGGCAAGGCCGAATACCTCCAATAAAAATAAAACAGCCTCCAAAAGGAAAACGGGAAAGAAGATCTACAATCCGATGCCGTCCGGCATTTTATTGCCATTAAAAGTTAAGGGCGCCAAGGAGCTTCCAGGGATAAGGTACTTCTTTTATTTTATGCTCTTCTCGTCGATATATTTCATATTGATATCCATCAGGCCTGAGAGCTTAGCGTTTCCTGCATACGCTACCCAAGCGGCTGTAAGCTTCATGTACTACTATTATGGGATATTTGCCAACTATATCGCAAATTCGACTATAGCCCTGTCGCTCTTATTTCCCCTGATAGTATTCTCATACTTGCTTGCTAAGGGCAATAGGCTGGTGCCTATAATAAGGAGCTTAGGATTGAGCCGCGATAAGATAACACTGCGCAACATAGGGTTAGGCATAGTTGTCTTCATGGCTATATTAGCCCTTGAATTTGGCATGGGCATATTCGAGCAGGTAACGCACGTCAGCCTGCCGACTAACGTCAATATCGTGTTCTCCGGAATGCCATTATACCTATATCTTTTCACGTTCATTGTGGCGCCTTTCGATGAAGAGACTCTCTTCAGGGGCTTCCTTGTGCCCAGGATAGGCATAATAGGCAGTTCCCTAATATTTGCCATATTGCATTTTGGGTATGGATCAATTTCGGAACTGATTGCTGCATTCATATTCGGATTAATAGCCGGATATGCATTCAAGAAGACAAGATCGCTGTATGTGAGCATATTGGGCCATGCGCTGGTCAACTTCCTTACTATAGCATTGCTGCTACTGAGCGGGATATGAGGTGTTTGCATGCCATTGAGTGTTATAATCGTGGAGCCGATGTACCAAATAAACCTTGGATATATCGCGAGAGTGCTTCGCAATTTCGGCATAAACAGCATAAGCCTTGTAAATCCAAAATGCAATTTCAAGGGCAAGCAGGCAATAAAATATTCGAAGCATGCGCACCATATACTAGAAAATGCCAAGGTATACAAGGATTTCAAATCCGCCATAAATGGCAAATTTGTTATAGGGACTACTGCGGTCTGGCATAAGACTGAGGACGCTATGTTCAACGTTTATGGAATGCAAAAGGTCAAACGATTCATAAGGGATTATGCATCCAAGGATACTACGCTTATAATAGGGCGCGACAACATAGGGCTTACGAAAGAAGAGCTCAGGTTATGCGATGCGACAATATTCATAGAAGCGTCAAAGGATTATTACACCCTTAACATATCACATGCCCTGGCAATAATGCTATATTCATTGCTGGGCGACAAGCTTCGTAAAGAATATGGTGAAATCGACAAATTGTATGCGGATCCGCCTGAAATAATGCAAGTTAAAAAATTATTCGATGCATATGTATCTAAGAACAACAAAATACGCGACAAGTATGCAGTATCCCTGGCATTTGAGCACATGCTTAAAAGGTCGAATCCTACAAAAAAGGAGTTGCGCACCATATCAATAGCTTTTGGAAGGGAAAAAAGGAAGGAAAAGAAATGAAAACCGCATTCACTTGTTTTGCGGCTTCTTTCTTTTTATTATCTTTACTTTCTGCGGTGTCAATATTACCTTGTTATCGTCTATCTGTGCAATATCCCCGTTTATCTTTGTAATGTATTCCCTCAATGTGCCTATAGAAGACTTAAGGGTGTTGGGCCTTTTAGACATCTCAGATATATCAAGCAGTATTATGTTTTTCTTGTCAAGCTCAGCCTCTATGAGCGCTATGTCTGCCTCCTCCTTCAACGCAACAGGCTTTATGTAAAAATCTGCTGGTTCGTTTAAGACATCAACATCTTCCATCTCTTCAGAGTTCATATACTCTTCAACATCCAGTTCCTTAGAAGTGCCAAGGCTTTTACCTAGTTTATCAAAAAGACCCATTTAATTCACCATTTTTAACGTCGCCATTTAGTAGATATTCTACATTAGCTTTTTTAATACTTTCTGTATTCTTCTGCTAATCGGCATTTCAACAGAGGCATTAATAATATTGCAACCTTACCAAGGTTTTAAAATATTTGTTCACAATCATTAATCGATAAGATGATAAAGATAAAGAGAGTTTATGAAAAGCCTGATATCCATGACGGGCTTCGAATTCTTGTCGATAGGCTTTGGCCGCGGGGGATAAGGCGCAGCACATCGAATATAGACCTTTGGATCAAGGATGTTGCTCCGAGCATGGAGCTTAGGAAGTGGTACTCACACGAAGAGAAGAGATGGCCTGAATTCGAAAAAAGGTATAAGGAGGAATTGAAAGACAATAAGGGCTTCGACAAGATATTGGATATAGTGCAGAAGACAGATCCCGTAACATTGTTGTATTCAACTAGCGAAAAAGAGCATAACAATGCCGTAGTTCTATGGAAAGTACTGGAAAAACACATTGTGAAGATGCGAGACATGAAATAGCTAGGCAATCATCTCCATCATTGCTTGATAAGATGCGAATAATGCTCTTTCATCATGCATCTATTCATAACAAAAAGCATCCCATTATCCTTTGCGAATTTTTCTACCTCTTCGTTCATTATGCCTTCCTGAAGCCACAGCGCCTTAGCATGCACATCAAGGGCTTGCCTTGCTATGTCCATAGCCTCGGACGCAGGCCTGAACACGTCAACTACATCTATGGGAAACTCTATATCCTTTAGCGCATGGTATGCCTTTTCTCCGAGTATGTAATCTGCATATGGATTAACAGGCACTATCTTGTACCCGTTTTGCTGCAGATACTCAGGCACATCATGGCTAGGCTTGCCCACGTTCCTTGAGCACCCAACAACTGCTATAACGTGGAACCTTGTCAGGATATCAAAAGCTACATCGTCAATGCCTCCCATCACATCACAATATTTAAATTATGCAAAAACATATATAACATTATACCTTGGTGTTCCATTGGCATATGTCATAATAGATACTAGCTCAATACTTTTCGGCATAAGATACAAGAAGGACGTCTTTAAGATTGCAGGCGAGAAGTATCCCATCCGCAAGCAATTGATATCCATCGGCGTAATGTCTGAATTGGAAAAGATGGCATCATATAAAGGCATGAAAGCCAATGAGGCGAGAATCGCATTAAAAATACTAAGACATAAAAATCTTAAAGTTGATAATAAGACAGAATACGTTGACTTCTGGATATTAGATGCTGCTTCAAAGAATGCAGGTTCTTTGGTAATAACTAACGATACAAAGTTATTTAAAAATCTAAAATCAAAGGGTATAGAAGCAAAGAAGCTTTCAAAAAGCGGTGAATTAAGATAATTTAGGTGAAATGCGTGTACATGATTTATACGGTAAAAGACACTTTCAAAATGCCTCCAGAATATTTCGGGGATCAAATAGAAAAGGTCGCAATCGAAGTCCTTGAAAATAAGTATGAAAGCGTGATGGACTCAGCCATGGGGCTTGTGCTGGCAGTATTTAACATAAGGAACATCTCTGACGGACTCATATATCCAGGGGATCCTGCAACACATCATAGCGTAGAATTTGATATGCTTACATATACCCCGCAAGTCGAAGAGGTAGTAACCGGATTCGTTAGCGAATTGGTCGAATTCGGGGCTTTTGTAAGGATAGGTCCGATGGATGGCCTTGTGCATGTCTCACAGATAACCAACGAATTCCTCTCATTCGATAGGAAGATGCCTGCATTCGTATCTAAAAGGTCAAACAAGAGCATAAAGAAGGGCGACATTGTGTATGCAAAGATATCTACCGTAAGCATCAAGAAATCCATAAAGGATTCAAAAATAGCACTTACGATGAAGCCAGAAGGGCTGGGTAAAATGGAATGGATACAAAACTATGGCAAGGAGCAGAGGCAACAGGGCCAATCAAAGCGGGGCAAGGCAAAGCAAAGCGGCAAAACTGCGAAATAGGTGTCTCACTATGGAGGAAAAAGTGTGTAAAAATTGCAAAATAATAATCAGCCATGGGACCATATGCCCCATATGCGGCTCTGACGATCTAACTTCCCGCTGGGGCGGTTACGTAATCGTACTTAACATAGAAAAATCTGAAATAGCAAAGAAACTGGACCTCAAGCTCAATGGCGTATTTGCCTTAAACGTAAAGGAATAATGCGCACAAGCATTTAACGCGCGCCTTCTTACCTATATGCCAGTTTGCTAAATGGTTCAGCATCAAAATATTTCTCCAACTATCGACGTGACGCCTCCTTTAAGGTTATACCCATTTATCTGGTGCGTCTTTTTAAGATAATCTACAAGGAATCCAGATGTGCTGCCATGGTAGCACACAAAAACATGTTCTTCAAGCTTTTTGAGATCTTCCTTACCTGAATATATTATTTCTTCGGGCGTTATCTTTGTGATGTTCTTAGAGTCTATATCAAGCAATTTGCTTATATAAGCAGTGGGCTCTATGCCAAGCCAGACCAACTTGGTTCCTTTCTCATTTATCTTCTTCAACGCATTATTCAAATCAAGCTCCTTTTCCATTCCCTACACCCTTATTAAACAAAATATGAATACTACAACATTGTTTATATTAAATATATATTTATTCCTATTTTGAAAAGCTGATTTTCTGGCACGCTTTACATGTTTTTCATGCGCGAAGCAACATGGAAGCACAGGCAAACGATTATTCAAAGAGCGTTCGCCTGAATTTTCAAGATATGATTCAAAGGATAGAAGGTAGTCCGTGCACGTGCATCACCTCTGCCCATATTTCGTCATGAATGCAAGATATCCTCCCATTATCGCGTCAGGTGCAGAAGGCTTTATCCTGGTTATGAGCTTATTGAGCATATCAGTGTTTATGTTAGCTTCCTTGCCTGTCTTCATATTCTCCTCTATCGCCTGCATCTTCGCCTCCCTGCATATGTTTGATATGTCTGCGCCTGTATATCCTGAGGTAACTTTGCCCAATGCATTATAATCCAAGTCGTCAACGCCAGGCACACTGCTCAGATATTCCTTGAATAGGGCTGCCCTCTGCGATGCGTTAGGCGGCTTAACAAATATTATCTTGTCGAACCTCCCAGGCCTTAGTATTGCTGGATCCAGCATCTCTGGCCTGTTTGTGGCCGCAACTATGACTACCCCTGAGGTCTTTTTTATTCCGTCCATCTGGGCCAGAAGCTCTGTAGTTATCTGCACGCTTGCCTCGCTCGCCCCCTCTCTTTTCCTTATTATGCCGTCTATTTCATCTATGAATATTATGGACGGCTTGTTCTCCAATGCTGTGTAAAAGAGCTCCTTAATTGTATTGTTTGCCTTGTTTGCGCCATACTCCTGTACCGAACTGCCGTCAAGCTGCAGCATAGTGACCCCATTAAGCTCCTGTGTTACTGCATTCATAAGCATAGTCTTCCCTGTCCCTGGAGGCCCAAAAAGCAGCAACCCGTTTATCGTCTTTATGTCATACTTCTGCAACAGGTCTGGATGCATAAGCGGTATCTGTATCGCTTCTACTATCGCCTTCTTCGCATCGTCCAATCCTATTACCTTGCTGAAGTCAAGTTTTTCTGTATTGTCGCTCTGTCCATCAGAGGTTCCCTTCCTTAACCTTTCATATTCTACCTTGAACATATTGTACTGGTCCAATTGTGAGAGCGATGTAGACGGCTTGGTCTTATCAACAATCTTCAATATGTCCTTCTGCGATATCTCCAATATCTTATGTTGTGCGGCTGCCTCTTGCGCAACCATCTGCGCCACGCTATCGCATACTGCGCGTATGTCCGCTCCGGAATACCTCTCGGTGTGCTTAGATATCTCGTCAAGGTCGATATCGCCTGCCAAGGGCAGGGTCTTAAGGTATATGCTGAATATTATCTTCCTAGCGTTTGCATCTGGGAGCTGCATATACATTATCTTGTCGAACCTCCCAGGCCTTAGTATCGCTTGGTCGAGCACATTTGGCACGTTTGTAGCGCCGACTATCACTACGTCATCGAGCTTCTCGAAACCATCCATTTCGCTAAGCAGTTGCGTAAGGGCATGCTTATGTACATCGTCCGTCTGCGCTTCTCTATTGTAAGCTATGTAGTCTATCTCGTCCATGAACAGCACGCATGGCGTGTGTTTTTTGGCCACCATGAATATGTTGGTTACAAGCTTCTCAGACTCGCCAGAGTATGCAGACATGAGGGCAGAAGCTTTCACATAAAAGAATCCTGCGTGTATCTCGTTAGCCAGCGCCCTCATCATCATCGTCTTCCCTGTCCCTGGAGGCCCAAAAAGCAGCATGCCCTTTATCATTTTTAAATTATAAGCCCTGGAAACTCCCCTTCGTTCTATTGGGGATATGACGGAATCCCTGAGTTCCTTCTTTACGTTTTCGTAGTTTCCTATGTCGTCAAAAGTTTCATTGGTATTACCACTCTCAAGATCCTCAAAAGCCTCTCCGAATTTCATTCGTATATCCTGTTTGCGCACATCCAATGCCTTGACCACCTTAAAGTTGTACAGTTCCAGGAGCGATATGCCTGCTATTGCTATGGCGAAGCTCATTAACGGCAGCATGTAATTGGTGAATCCGACTTTTGATATGTACGATAAGGCAATATATGACAGCGGAAAAGCTATGCCAAACATCCCTGCCATAGTGCCCCTATACCGTGACCTGTTGTTTACTGCAAAAAATTCTATCAGGAATCCAGTTATGATCGCTATAATAACCTGTATCAGGTACAATGGCTGCTCTATCATGCTTTGGAAAAGCATTCCGAGCACTTCAGGTATGCTGTTCAGCACCGTCCCGTTTATGAACCTAGAATACGCATTTGAAATGCCCGTGCTGAAAGTGCCTATCCCTAAAATCGGCCTATTTGGTTCGATGTAATGGACAATGCTGTTATTCGCGATTGGAACATGAGCCAAAGAAGCCGAATAAACTACATATCCATAGTTCTGCAAACCTATGGTGCCGGAAAATGCAGCTATGCCTAATATGACGACTAGATAAACCAGCGCTGCGCGCTTGAACCCTATCATCAGCGGTGCCAATATCATGAAAGGCACTTCAAATATATATCCGAGCGGCGTGAATCCCAACGCGAGCATTATATAGGCGAATATTATCATCCTGTAATGCATGTAGCCGTATATCAGCGAAAAGCTCAGTATAAACAGGAATATCAGTGCTATGGGCGGCATCTGGTACACAAATATGGGGAAGGCCAGGAGCATGAATACAAGCAATCCAAAAAACGGATGCTTTATGCCGGCAAAGAAAATTACTATTACCAACGGTATCAATAACAGTACAGGATAAAACGGGAATGCCAAAGCTAAAACAACGAATGCGAAGGCTGCAAGCAGTGCATCGACGAAACTGGGCCTCGATCCGAGCCTCAATATCCTATCGTTGATTATGTATACTGATATGGGCAACCTATGCCTTTTCTTTATTATGCCAAGTGTCCTTTCATTCCTAGGATTTTTGCCCTTATCATTTCCAGAAAATTGCATACAATCGTATCCTTTGCACATTTGACAAATAACTCTTATAAAGTCTTGTCTTTTAAGTATTTAAATGCTGGTTAGCCTAATGAAATAACCACGGATAACTATATATTTGTTCTTTCACTAACATTTTAAGTAAACTTATCATACCCGTTGTAGCTCAATGGCAGAGCGGCCGGCTGTAGTCTGATTGCCTCATATCTGGTGATTTGGGGGGAAACCGGCAGGTTGGGCGTTCGACTCGCCCCAACGGGAAATAAGTTCAAGTGCCCAGCTATTTGCAAAAATATATAAAACATGAAGCAGTAAGTATTATGCTTTATTTGCCTTGGTGGTGTAGTGGTTAGCATACGACCCTGTCACGGTTGCGACTCGGGTTCGAATCCCGGCCAAGGCGTTTTATTCTTAAATGCATCTACGGATAAACTCAAATCGAATAATTCTAGTTGATGTGTTATAAAAACAAGGTAAATGCATGCAATTCCATCGTGCATGCGCCTGCGAAAGTGTAGCATATAAATATCTTAAAAAAGAATTGCTGTTGCCTATAAATAGTTTTGTTAACAATATCTACTGCTTATTATAATCTGAAGGGTGTTTTAATGAAAGACGACAAATTGGAGGAATCTATAAAGCAGATAAACATGCAAATGGACGCAATACTAAACGACACGTCTGTCCCTAAAAACGTAAGGAGCGTTGTAGGAACTGCAAAGGAAAAGCTTAACGAAGAGGGAGATTACACCGTAAGGATATCATCTGCGATATACAACCTGGATTCGGTTAGCAATGACATAAATTTGCCTCCGCAGGCAAGGACCATAATATGGAGTATCCTGAGCATGCTCGAATCGGTAAAGGAATAACTAAAAGGTAAAATGGCCGTAGAAAATCCTCTTGTAAAGTCGATGGCGTCGAAATTCGCCGCCTCTAAGCTGCTGCTCTCTGCAAATGTCGATATAAGCGTAATATCAAATGCAGACATAGATGCACTGATAGCTAAACTGGTAGAGATGAATCCTAATGTGTCAAAAGGGATAGTTGTAGTCGACGACAGCATGATTTCCGCAGCTATCACAAGCCTAGAGCTTGAAAAAGCCCCCATACCTATAGAAATAAACAGGTCTTCGGAATTCAAACCGTTCGCAGCAGAGATAGAAGCCGACTACCACATGGAGAAGCGCCCTATAGAAACTACCGGCGGCAGCGGCGGTGTAGCAGATTTTGTCGCTTATTTTAGAAGCAGGCTTTCAAAGATGAGAACAATTATCGATACGCATATAAGCATGACGGGCGGAGCGCTATCAAATCTAGGGACGCTTAAGGATTTTACCAGCGGCAGAGAAGTAAACCTGGTAGGGATAGTGTCAAGGAAGATAACAACCAAGAACGGCAACATATTGCTTGAAATAGAAGATGATGCAGATACTGCTAAAATCATGTTCATGAAAGGGACATCACAGAAATCGAAAGAACTATTCGAGAATGCCGGATCAATAATAAACGACGAAGTGCTTGCAATACACGGCAAGATATCCGGCCCATTTGTCATTGCAGACCAGATAATATGGCCTGATGTGCCTGTGAAGACGCAGAAAAAGACCGAGGAGGATATAGCCATCGCATTCATATCTGATGTGCACGTCGGGAGCAGGCTGTTCATGGACAAGAATTTTTCGCGGATGATAAATTGGCTTAACGGAAATGTCGAGAGTTCGCAGAAAACCCTGGCAGGAAAGATAAAATACGTAGTGCTAGCAGGCGACGCTGCAGACGGGATAGGCGTATACCCTAATCAGGATAAGGACTTGGCAATATCGGACATGTATATGCAGTACAAGCTGCTCTTCAATTTCTTGGAGAGCATACCTGATTATATACACGTGTTTGTACTTCCAGGGAACCACGATTCGGTGCAGAGGGCCGAGCCGCAGCCAGAGCTGCCAATAAGCCTTGTTAAGGATTTTAAGGCAGACAATATACATTTTCTATCAAACCCGAGCTTTTTTTCGCTTCATGGCTTGAACGTTACTGCATACCACGGAACCTCTTTGGATTCGATAATAGCGTCAATACCAAACAACAGTTATGCAAAGCCGGAAAAGGCTATGGTCGAGCTTCTCAAACGCAGGCACCTATCGCCTATCTACGGCGGCAACATAATAGTGCCAAGCAAGAATGACAGCATGATAATCGAAAAGGCTCCTGATATATTGCATATGGGCCATATACACAAGAACGGCATAACAAATTACCACGGCGTAAGCATAGTCAATAGCGGCACATGGCAGGCAAGGACCGACTTTCAAGTAAGGCAGGGGCACATACCTACCCCATGCATCATGCCTGTTCTTGAAACCAAGACCTCGAAGTTCGTGTCCATAGATTTTAACGGGTGATGCTTATGGATATAAAAGAGTATTTTGACTTACTCGACAAGGATTTCAAAAAGTCATATGATATAGCGACGAATGCCAGGTTAAAAGGCTGTGATCCGGAGGAGTATGTCGAGATAAAGCCTGCTCCCGATCTGGCTTCAAGGGTTGAAGGAATAATAGGCATAGACGGGCTGGCCGATATCATAAGGAAGCACAATATAGATTCTAGGCAGGAACTTGCATTCAAGGTTGTCAAGGAGATAGCATCCTCAGAAAACTTCGCATATGTCAACGACAAAAAGAGCAGGCTCACATTGGCCGTAAGGATAGGGCTTGCCATATTGACAGAAGGCATCCTAGTGGCCCCAACTGAAGGCCTGCAAGGCATAGAGCTGCATAAGAATCCCGATGGTACCGACTATATATCTGTCTTGTATGCCGGGCCTATACGCGGTGCAGGCGGCACTAGCGCGGCACTGTCCGTAGCTCTGGCGGATTATGCAAGAAAGCAGATGGGGATAAGCAACTACAAAGCGCAGCAGAAGGAAATAGAGCGGTATCTAGAAGAGATACAGATATACAACTCCAGGGTAGCCAGGCTCCAATACCTTCCTAGTGAAGAAGACATACGCGTGATATTGGAAAATTGCCCCGTATGCATAGATGGGCTGCCTACCGAAGACCTGGAGGTTAACATACACAGAAACATCATGCGTCTCGATGCCGATGGTAAAGAGCAACTCATATCAAACAGAATAAGGAGCGGCGTATGTCTTGTAAGCTGCGAAGGCATAGCGCAGAAGGCTAAAAGCGTGCTCAAATACACAAAGAATGCAGGCCTTGATTGGTCCTGGCTTAACAACATCATAAAGGTTGACAAAGGCACATCACAGAAAGGCCAGCAGGAAAAAAAGGAGGCTGTTTTCCTGCACGAGCTGGTAGCAGGCAGACCTGTATTCGCATATCCTGAATACAAAGGTGCATTTAGGCTCAGATATGGTCGTTCAAGGCTTACCGGAATAGCTGCTAAAGGTTTCAGTCCTGCGACCATGATACTGCTAGACGAGTTCATAGTTACTGGCACGCAGCTGAAAGTGGAAAAACCGGGCAAGGGCTGCGTAGCCATGCCTGTAGACTCAATAGAGGGGCCATTCGTAAAACTAAAATCAGGCAAGGCATTCCGCATAAACACTGCACGCGAAGCCAGAAAACACATGCCTGAAATAAGCAAGATACTCTCTGTCGGCGATATGCTTGTAACATATGGCGACTTCAAAAAGACAAATACTCCTTTATCTCCGACAAGCTATGTCGAAGAATATTGGTACGAACAGCTCAAAGAAAAAGGGTACAAAAGTGACATGCCTAAAGACATTTCGTTCAAAGATGCGCTTGCGTTCTCGAATGAATTTTCAGTGCCTATGCACCCGAAGTACATATATGACTATTATGATTCAAGCAAAGAAGCCATGGCTTCATTGATGAAGTCGGTAATGGAAGCCGCAAAGCATTTCGACAGTAAAAGCCTATTTTCTGTAGACAAGCTCGAATTGCATAGTGAAGTGGAGGGCTCAAGGGAAGCGCTTGAAGCGATATGTGCTCCGCATTACGACCATGATGATTACATAGAAATCTATGGGGATGATGCACAGGCAATGATAGCCACATTCGGCTTCCTAAAGGATGGTTTAGTGACGATAGAGCACATGCATCAAGTGGAACAGGACGATGCACTGCCTATATTGAACATGCTTAATGCCATTGCGCCTTTCAAGATAATGAAAAGGTCTACAGGCATAGGCGGCAGGATGGGCCGCCCAGAAAAGGCTAGGGAGAGGCTGATGCGCCCGGCGCCCAATGTGCTTTTCCCTATAGGCGAATATGGCGGAAAGGAGAGAAGCATATCAAAGGCATACCTGCAAGAATCAAAGAACCTTGGTTCCGCTGGCATAGAGGTAGAGATTGCAAGGTATAGGTGCTTGAAGAACGGTGAATATCGCAATTCGGTATACTGCAACGAACACCATTGCAGGACTTTCATTGAGAGGAAATGCAAGGCTTGTGGCAATCTAACTAAAAGCAAAACATGCGAAAAATGCGGCAGCCCTGCATATGCCAGCGAGATGAAGAGGATATCTATTGTAGAAATCACTAATGCAGCTATGAAAAGCCTCGGCATGCAAACCATGCCAAAACTTGTCAAAGGTGTGAAGGGGCTTTTCAGCGCCAACAAAATTTCAGAACCATTAGAAAAAGGCATCCTCAGGAGCATGCATGGCGTATATATATTCAAGGACGGAACTGCAAGGTTTGATGCTACCGATGTGCCTATGACCCATTTCTATCCAAATGAGGTAAAAACAAGTGTAGAGGCGCTCAGGGAACTTGGATACACAAAGGATTATGAGGGCAACGATCTTAAGGACGGAAATCAGCTTGTCGAGCTGATGCACCAGGACGTGATACTCAACACGCGCGGCGCAGAATACATGCTCAGGGTAACGAGATTCATAGATGACCTACTTGTAAAATATTACGGGATGGAGCCTTTCTACAATGCTGCATCGCAGGGCGACCTTGTCGGCCACCTAGTCATGTCTTTATCGCCGCATACATCTGCAGGGGTGCTCGGCAGGATAATAGGGTTCACTGATGCGAACGTTGGGTTTGCCCATCCTTACGTCATATCCGCAAGAAGGAGGAACTGCGATGGCGACGAGGACACTACGATGATGCTGTTGGACGGGCTCATAAATTTCTCAAGGCAATACTTGCCAAGCACCATAGGCGGGACCATGGACGCGCCGCTCATACTTACTGTCAATGTAAAGCCTGAAGAGGTCGATGATGAAGTGCATGCAATGGAGGTCATATCGAACTTCACCAAAGCATTCTACGATAAGACCTATGAATATCCTCAGCCAGGTGAAGTAAGCATGGAGCTTGTAGGAAGCAGGCTAAACAGCGATGCCATATATAAAAATATACTGTTCACCCATTCCAGCAGTGTAAGCGCTGTTGCTGATTCACCTATACAAAGCTCATATACAAAACTTAAGACAATGCACGATAAGATAAAGGTGCAATTCGAGCTTATGGACAAACTTTATAGCATAGACAAGCGCGATACGGCAAGGCGCCTAATACTAAGCCATTTTATACCAGATCTGATGGGCAACCTGCATTCGTTCTCTAGGCAAACATTCAGATGCGGTGCATGCAATGCCAAATATAGGCGCGTGCCCCTCATAGGCAAATGCACCAGGTGTGGAGGCAAGCTGCTACTTACAATATCAAAAGGCGGCATAGAAAAATACCTGGATATGGCGATAACACTTGCAGACAGATACGATCTTGAAACATACATAAAACAGAGGATCATGCTCCTTAAAGAGGAGATAATCGACGTCTTTGGCGGCATAGGTGCAGAAATAACGACAAATCAGTTCAGCCTTGCAAAATTCATTTGAATTACGCTAGAAACATTTCCAACTTGTCCAACGGCAGTGCATTAAGTATCCTCTCCCTGCCTAGCCATCCTCTCCTCGCAGTCCCCAAGCCATATCTCATAAAAGAGAGCTGATCGGTGTTATGCGCATCGGTGTCTATCGCAAACATGACCTTGTATTTTGATGCCAGCATGATGTTGGTATCGTTAAGGTCAAGACGTTTAGGGTAAGAATTTATTTCCAGGGCTACGCCATTCCTTTCTGCGCATTCCGCAATCATGTCCAAGTCTATTCTGTATCCTTCGCGCTCGTTGATGAGCCTGCCTGTGGGATGCGCCAATATGTCAATAAATCCAGAATCCATGGCCTTCGATATCCTTTTCGTCATCTCCTTCTCATCCATATTGGTATTCGAATGCACTGCTCCAACCACGCAGTCCATGCTCTCAAGCGTTTTCCTGTCCAAGTCAAGGCGCCCGTCCTTCAGTATGTCTACTTCAGCGCCCTTCAGTATTTTAATCCTGCCATCCAATGCTGTGTTCAGGGCGTCTATCCTATCGAAGAATTTTGAAAACTGCATTTCGTTCATGCCTTTCGCAATCCTTAAGCTCTTCGTATGGTTGGTCACAGCAAAATACCTCAGGCCATTTTTTATTGCAGCGTCCGCCATCTCATCTATTGAATTTATTCCGTCAGTATCCTTCGTGTGGGTATGCAGATCCCCAAGTATATCGTTATATTCGACCAATTTAGGGATCATGTTTCTCCTTGCAAGTTCCACCTCCCCGCGGTCTTCACGCATTTCAGGAGGCATCCATTGCATGCCCAGTTTTTTGTATATAATCTCTTCATCAAGGCTTGATATGAGTGAGTCATCTTTGCCGAACAGCCCATATTCATTCAACTTGAATCCCTTTTTTATTGCAATGGTCCTTACCTTTATGTTGTGGCTCTTGCTCCCGGTGAAGTACTGCAGTGCAGCGCCGAAACTTTTTGGTTCTATTACGCGAAGATCGCAGCTTGTACCTATATCAAGCCACACGGTGGTCTTGGTGGGCCCCTTTACTATTGTGCTTGACACTCCTTTGAATTTTACGAACGCATCCATAACCATTTCGGGCTTGTCAGATATAGCCAATATATCTATGTCCCCAATGGTCTCCCTCATCCTCCTTGTTGACCCAGATATTACAGCCTTTTCAACTAATCCCGTATCTAAAAGCATCTTTACTATGCTCTCTGCTTCTGGAAGCGCCTCTCCTAGCGTTATCCTGCCCTTGCTGGACTCCATCATGGTTATGCTCTCCTTTATAGCCTGTTCGCTTTTGGCTCCAAAACCAGGTAGCTTCCTGACGCTTTCGGATTCTACTGCGTTTTTCAAATCTTCAAGATTTTTGACTCCAAGTTTCTTGTAAAGCTGGATTGCAGTCTTCGGCCCTACTCCCTCTATTGAAGTCAGAGCCTTGAAATCTATTGGATACTCCTTTTTCAATTCATCATATTTCCTCATACTTCCTGTCTTTGCAAATTCCTCTATCTTCTTTGCAAGCCCCTCTCCTATTCCTGGAAGGTCCATCAGCCCATTCAAGCCCTGCTTAGCATAAATCTCTCCGACATCCTGCTGCAGCGAATCTATGGTGAGGGCGCCCCTCTGATAAGCCCTGATCTCAAATTTGAAGCCATTTTCATTTTTAACCTGCAGCATTAGCGCTATCTCATTGAACATTTCGGCAATGCGCTTGTTTATCATTTTTATCAATTTAATCTGATAAACAATAGTTTTTATCTTTTTCTAGCAATACCTTATATATGGAAGAAAGTGATGTGCAGGGCCAGCAGGACCAGTTGGAGCATCTTGATAGGCTGAACAGGCTATACCTAGCCATAATAATGCGATATGTAAGCTATATTGAGGAAAAAGAAAGCATATCTGTGGCAGAACTGCCTACGCTAGTGACGCCCTCCAACGCAGAAATAATCAAAAAAGCAGACACATTGAAGTCTAAATTCGCAGCTTATACATATGAAAACAATTTCTTTGAAGCCAGTATGGCTGCATTTGAGTTCGTTAGGGATAAAATAGAATATGTATCGCTTCCATTGCAGTTCTGGCTCATGCCTGAAGAAACACTGCAGTTCATGGCTGGAGATATCATAGACAAGAATGTGCTCCTATGCAGCCTGATCATAAGCCTCGGGAATCCAAGTGCAAAGGTGCTTATAAAGATACAAAATGAATCACGAAAGGTAATAACTTATTATGAGTTCAACAACCGCATATACGTGCTGAATGTAGAGGACGGCGTAACTGAGTACGACAGCAGAAACTCGATGCTAGAGCATATAAATGCAGATGACGATACGATTGCATATGAATTCAATGACAAGATGTACATTGATATCATATAAGCGAATCACCGCAGGAATCAACGCACGCAACACTAATAATAAGCCATCAAAGCTTGCGGCGCTGCGCATTGAGCTTCTTCCTATGCTCTTTCCTCAAGCGCTTTATCTTCTTAACGTTCCTGTACTCCTTTCCTACCTTCTTCTTCGAGTTAGCGACTTTTTTTTGCAAAATAAACACCATCTAGTTCTTTTTTCCAACTAATCCTTTCTGGACCCTGATTTCAAGTATTCCATTGTTGTAATTTGTTTTTATATCTTTTGGTTTTACATTAAAATCAATGGTTATCTCCCTGTGATATGTACCTGTCCTTCCTGTTGCATCTATCGATATATTGCGGCTCCTGCCGCTCACCTTTATTTCATCCTTACTAAAATTCTGCATCTCGGCGATTATTGTTACTTCATTGTCGCTATTTGATACCTCAAATATCGGTTCGCTATTGGGTTGCAATGGTTCGCCTTGCTGCGCTTGATTTTCCTGCAAGCGTTTTGGCTGCCTTCCGTATCCAAGGTTGCCTATTTCAAGGTTGAAATTCAGCACTATGGGTGGCTTGCCATCCTTCTGTTCCCCCTTCATGAGCTCCCCTGTCACTTCCTTGAGCATCTTATTCAGTATGGTGTTCAATTCATCAAAATCATTAGGTTCATGTAAATCCTTATCGTTATGCCTTTTCGCCATAGTATCGCCCCAAAAACAAGACAATCTCTTTGTCCTGCGCATAAATAAAAAGCTTGTGTAGTAAAAATCTACCCTGTCTACCGCAAAGTTTATGCCATATGCCTAAATCAAAACCATGAGCCTATTGTTGATTGTTTTGCCTTGCTTGACCTGTCCACCAACGCGTTCGCAAATTTCCTAACCCTATCCTCTAAAAATTCATGCTCGCCGCACATGAAGCCGACTATGCCTTCGACATCTGGATGTATATTCCTGGCATTGGCTATAAATTTATCATCTATATCTGCCACCTCGGGATTTAAGAAAAGGCTTTCTACGTCCTCAATGGGCAATTCGAAATCCTGTTTGTACTTTTGCATTATGTATGCCTTTATATCATCTATCGATTTCGCATCCTTAGCAATTTTCAAAGCAGTTTTAGGCCCTACCCCCTTGATCCCATCATTGAAATCCGTCCCCAGCATTATGCCTATCCATACCAGTTGCCTATTGCTTATCCCCAGCGCATTGAGCGTATCCTCCAAATTGACAAGCTCTGGCTCGACATTCACATAGACGTTTTTTTTGGGGAGTTTCCTCCTTCCAGAAAGCGTCAGATTCCTGACCACGTTCCTAGCGCCGAAAAGCAACGTGTCGTAATCTTGACTGCCCACGGCATCTACCTGCCCTTTTTTGCACATGTAGCTCGCCTGCCCTTCTCCCTCGCTTGGGGCGTTTATGTATGCTACGCCCATATAATCAAGCAGCTTTTTGGACGATTCTACTATGCTCCTATCAACCCTGCTGCTTGCCTGTGCATGCACCCTGGCGCCTTCAAGGTTGCCCGCTTCCCTTGCGCTCTCCCATGCCTTATACGCATCATTCCTCCTGGTCATCCTGGCTTCTATTGTCTTCTGTTTGAGCACTGAAGGCAGCCCGTCAAATACATATATCGGCTTTATGCCGTACCCTATGATGTCTATAGTCCTATAAAACAGCCCGGAAAGATGGCTCGTGACCCTGCCCTTGGAATCCATCAGCAGCGAGCCGTCAGGCTGCCGTATTATCGAAAGGAATTGGTAGAGCACGTTGTATGCATCTATGGCTACCGTTTTGCCGTTCAGTTCAGCAAGCTCAATCCTGCGCCTGCTTATTAGTTTGCTAAGGTCGACTGACATAAAATCATTTTGTACCTATAAAGTCTCCGAGCGTGGCTTTCTCCCCTTTGGCGCCGGTCCGCCCGCTTTCGCCGGCCTTTTCCTGTTCTATCAGCTTTATGCTGAGCGTCTTTTCAAGCTTCCTTACGAGCGCTTCCGGCGGCGTAGTGCGTTGCGCTTCTACCCTGTTGAGAAATGTCTCCTTCTCGTTTATCATCTCAGCAAGCACCTTCAGCGGCATCTTCAGCCTCTCCCTAGCCTCCTTTATGACGTGCCCGTAATCCTCAATCAATTCAGGCTCCTCGCCTTTTTCGGTCTTTACTGCCGTCGCACCTTTCCTTGACATGCTATGGCCTTCAGAGGATATTATCTTTTTGCCCTTTGCGCATTTAGGGCAAACTCTAAGTTCTACATCCTCTACCAATGCAACATATACCGTTTCAGCCTGCCTCCCACAAAGTTCGCAATCCTCCATGAAACCACATACACAATTTATAATTCAAGTTATAAATACCATTTGCACGCAATACCTATAATGTCTGGCTTACTGACGTGTTTATCATATCTCTGTGCGGCAAAGCGTGCACAATCAAGCGGATGGTGCTAAAAACATGGATAAAAAAAATATCCCGAACATCAAGTTCGCATTAGTGTTCATCGGGACCATAATGGCCATCTACGGGCTGTATCTACTGCCATACATTGGCATACTTATAAAGCTTGTTGTCGTCCTCCTTCTGCTTATTATAAGCGGCGTCATGATCAAACGCATCAAGGGTACGGCTGGCGGCTTCGGATTTTACCTTATAGGCACTAAGGCTGGCATAGCAACCGTACACAAGCTGGCACGCAGCCACTCCGCATTCTGGAATGCGATGGCGACATGGGGCATAATCCTTGGCTTCGGCCTGCTGTCCTATTTTATATTGGGCAAGCAGGTGAGCAAGAAGTTTTATGCAGCAAGCCTTGCCTCGCTAATGGTGATAATGGTATTTGTGCTTCCGTTTATAAGCTATTCCCTTGCATTTATACAGAGCCCGCAACTGCAAAGCCTTCTTCCTGCTGGCATACATTCACTGCCATCATTTACTGCGTATATCAGCAGCATAACCTCAGTTCCCATATATTCAGAAATAATAAGGCTCCTCGCCCTGGTCGGCGGTTTCGCGCTGTTTGTGATATTCGCACTCGTCTATAACGCATCGTATATAATCTACATATTTGTCCTGCATCCTACTGTAGCTACGCTAGCGAGCCAGTCTGCAGGCGCAACCCTTGCGCTTCCGGGCGTTACGCTGCCGTTATTTGCAGGCATAGTGTCACTTGCGATACTGCTGATAATACACGAATTTTCGCATGGCATTCTGTCCTCTATATCAAAAGTCAAGCTTAAGCAGATAGGCCTCCTGATGTTCGGCATCATACCGGTAGGCGCGTTTGTGGAACCCGACGAAAAGAAGGTCCTTGCGCTGAGCAAGCTGAAGCAGAACAAGATATCATCAGCCGGTGTATCCGCAAATTTTATGGCAACTGGGATATTCTTCATATTGATGGTGCTCACCATACCTGTAATCTACAGCGGATATACTACACATGGCATTTCATACAATACCGGGATATTCATAAAGAATACATCTGCAGGGTATCCTGCATATGGGGTGCTTAAGCCCGGGATGCGCATAATTTCATGGAACGGGCACAACATTACCAATGTTACAGAGCTTATATCTGCCGCATCATCCGATTTTGCAGGTTCTCGCGTCAACGTGGTGACGAATACGGGAAAATACTCATTCACTGCCAAAGCGCTCAATGCAACGTCCAATATAGGCTTGATAGGCGTATCACTATACGAATCAGGCAAGGTGGTCCCATCAAACGCATTCTGGGGCATTATGTATTTCATCTATTCTGTGTTCGCAATATCATTCATGCTAAATTTCTTAATAGGTATAATGAACCTGCTTCCCATACCTGGGTTCGATGGGTGGAGGATATTCAAGCTTTCAATAAGCAACAAATACGCTGTGAATGTGCTGTCAGCTGTCGTAGTGCTTGCTTTGCTGATAAGCCTATTGCCTGCCACTACGCAATTGTGAAATGCCGGTATGTGTTATGCCTTCAAGCTGCGCAGTTTACCGACCTTCCCAAAATCCATGGTGGATCCGTATCCTATTGCTATCGCATTCATGTTATCGGGATTTATCCTCCTGAATACCGGCGAGAGCAGCGAATCCCTTGGCTCATTATTGATTTCCGTGCCTCCGGCAAAATAGTTCATGGCAGGGAGTATCAGCAGCGGCATGCCCATATACTTCCCGTAAAGGAAGCATTTTAATTTCTCCTTAAATCCTACCTGATTGTATATGCCTATGGCTGGATGTTCATGCCCCATTATCAGCATCTTAATGCTCTTTGTCATATCCTTCGGGAGCTCTTCGCCATGGAAAAACAGGTAGCCTCCGATGTTTGCCTCCTGCCTATATACATCGAGCTTAAATGGCTCCTTGTACCTCTCGACGAAATTGTCATGGTTGCCTTTTATCAGTATAAGTGATATGTGCGCAGACCTTACGAATTGGATGAAATCGTAAAGCTCGTTGAATTCCTCTCTATCTACTTTGGAGAATTCATTCTTTATGTCGCCATCCACTATGACTGCAGTCGCCCCGGTCATTTTTATTGCGGTAGATATATCCTTAATTATATTAGAAAGGTTTACCTTGGGCAACAAGGCGGCCCCTCCTGACATGACTCCCTCGTATCCCAAGTGCAAGTCTGCGACTGCAAGCGTGTTTATGCTTCTTATGTATGCTATCGGCAGCCCGTCCAAAAGCTCTACATCATCAGTAAGCATCATTCACTTACCCAAACCTATGCTCTTCATGACCAATTTATGGAGGTATTTCAAATAAGCCTGCCTGTCTTTCATAAGCACTACATCGGCATGCCCAAACGTGAACAGTGCATGTGCGAAAGGCGAAGGCGAGCCTGTTTTTATGATTTCGTATTTTATGATTCCGGATTTTATCATGCCCAGCACCTCCTTTGTCCTTTTCAGGTCCATCACGTCGTCGAATATCTCCCTATAGGTTTCTTTTATAACTGGAAAGTCAGGATCCATCTCTTCTACTGCCTTAAGCAGTATCTGTGCATTTACCTGCTGCCTTCCGACCGACTGCTTCCATCCCCTGTAATTTCTCAATATCATAAAGCTTCTCCCTGCAACATGCCTGAAGCGCCTCTTCATAAGCTCCGTTTTACGTATGTTCTCTTTCAGCAAGAGCTCAATATCGTCTTCCAAGAGCTTTGATATTGCATCCTTTATGATCTTGTCGGGCAATTTTACCGATTTTCCAACCGAGAGTATGAATCCATTGTCGTTCACCATTATGGATATATCCTCGTCAAGCATCCTTCCTGCCTCGATAGCGAACAGCCTTGACAGTGCGTCATTAATCCTCCTTCCAAACAGCGAATGGAATACGATGCTTCTGGTATCTGCCTTTTCCTCATCTACCCTTTCTATTACTATGAGCCTATTGCTTGGGATTGCGCCTGCGAAAAGCGCCTGCTCTGCGAAATAGCCGAATATCGCATGTTTGGCGTTTGAATCTATTGGATAAAGCCCAAGGAAATCGGATACGTCCTTGGGTATTCTACCGCCTTTCAGCGCCTTGTATATCCCATCCTTGGCCCTTCCGTTTGCATTAGTCCCCTTCTTCCCTATATGTTCCAAAACCATGCCGGACATCTTCGCCCTGAATTCTCCTATTCCGTTTGCCAGCTCATAGCTTAATGGCAGCTGCTCCGAGAACCATGGCGGTATGGTCGGCGCATTGGTATGTGCCTCAGATACATAGCATTTGGTGCCTTTTGCATACTCAAATCTGTAAAGCCTGCCGCCCAATGAGAATATATCCCCAGGCTTAAGCCTTGTAAGAAATTCCTCCTCTATATTGCCTATCCAAGCCTTTGAAGAGGAGAGCAATACGTTCACTGCCACCTCATCGGGTATTGTGCCTAGGTTAAGCATGTATATTGGCTTGGCATACATCCCGCGCTTCCCAAACGTGCATTCGCTTTCATCGTACCATATCTTGCCGTATACGTGCCTGCTCTCCAAGCCGACATATTTTCCTGACAAGTAATCCAGAAGGCTTATGAAGTCGCGCTTTTCTAAGCCTGAATATGCATAACTTGACCTTACTACACCATACGCCTCGTCAACGTTCCATTTTTTGTTCAGCGACATGCCTACTATATGCTGCGCCAGCACGTCCAAGGCATTCATCGGCACAGTAAACGAATCAAGATGCCTTTTTAGGGCCGCATCAAGCATGACTGCGCATTCTACGAGGTCGTCCCTATTGAGTACTATCATCTCCCCCTTTGCCTTTGCCCTGAAGGAATGGCCTGCCCTCCCTATTCTCTGTATCGCCCTAGTGACGCTCTTCGGCGAGCCAAGCTGTATGACGTTCTCTATCGTTCCTATATCTACGCCGAGTTCAAGACTTGTCGATGATACTGCACACTTAAGCGAACCCTTTTTGAGCAAGTCTTCAACATCCAGCCTTGAATCCCTAGACAGCGAACTATGGTGCGCAGCTATGTCTTCGCCATACTTAAACCTCCTCTTAAGGTTGAACACCACACGTTCAGTGCCGCTGCGGGTATTGGTAAATATAAGTGTAGTCTTGCTCGCCTTTATTATATCGTTTATCTCCTTATACATTGAATTCTCTATTTTTTCGTTGCTTGAATTTATCATGTCCTTTACCGGGCTCATAGCCTTTACGTCGAGCTCCTTGCTCCATGAAGCATCAACTATCAGGCAGTCTTTCGGCTTTCCATCCCTGAACCCTACTAAGAATTTCGCAGCCTCTTCCATAGGATATAGCGTAGCGCCAAGTCCTATCCTCGTAATCTCGTTCTTCACCATGTTCTGAAGCCTTTCCACTGAAAGGGAGAGATGCACGCCGCGCTTGTTGTTTGCCAGTTCGTGGATTTCGTCTATTACTATATATTCAAGGTCCTTCATGTTTTCCATAAACCTTTCAGAGTTTATAAGTATGGCCAAGCTTTCCGGCGTGGTTATAAGTATATTCGGTGGTTTGGAAAGCTGCTGCCTCCTCTCCTTTTGGCTTGTGTCCCCAGTCCTTACGCCTATCGTTACCTCTGCCATGTTGCCCTTTATTATCTCCACGCCCTTGTCCTTTTTTATGGCTCCGTATATCTCCTCAAGCGGCTTGCCCAGATTCCTATATACGTCATTGTTCAAAGATCTAAGCGGCGATACATATATGCAGTATATCTTGCGCTCCAGCTTCCCCTCCAAGGATTTGTCAAATAAGGAGTTGAGTATCGATAAGAATGCAGACATCGTCTTCCCGCTCCCTGTCGGAGCTGCGATAAGGACATTCTTTTTCCCGCTGATAAGCTTGAAACTGTATTTCTGAGGAGGCGTAAGCTCGCTGAAGTTTTTGACAAACCATTCCCTTACGTAGCTGTTCAGCACATCTAGGCTCTCTGAATCGCTGAACGGCTTGTCGACGAATTCTATCATGTTGCGCACCTGCAGAACTAGGCTATGCTATATATTTTTGCAATATTAATAACCATGCATCAAAGCTTTTGGAGCAAGGTAAAAAAAAGGAAAAGAAAAAGGGCAGAATAAAACTGAATTATGCATATATCGATTTATATTCTGCACCTGTATCGTCTATTATGTGGATGCATTCGCCTTCGCATTGTATCAGGCACGCTTGGCATAGTATGCAAGCTTCGCCGTTTACGCCAGAGGATATGCCTCCGCTGGTGCCGTCGTTTGCCGTTGCAAAATGCTTGTGTCCATCATTAACATCCTTCCATTTTGCAAGCACCTCGGGGTTGCTCTCTCCTGTCCACTTCATGTTGTCAGGCGCAGCATCCGTATTGACCTCATCTGGTTTGCTCCTATCCTTCATCTCGAAAACAGCTACCGGGCATACGTCCTTGCAATGCTGGCATCCAGTGCACAATGGTTTGTCTACGTAAACTTTCATATTACCACTCCAATATAAACTGCTATTGTAAATCTGAACAAAATATTATATATTGCATATATGAAAAACTTCACAGTGCCTACAATTATTTTACCTCTGCTATATTAGAAGCCTTAAGGTTCTTCATCTGCAGCGTGCTTGAAAGTGCCTTTGACACTGCGATAAGCGTATTGAATTTGGTTCTGGTCCTCCCCCTGGAGAAGCTCCATATGTCCTTGACGCCTGCCAGTTCAAGCATCATCCTCACCGGCCTGCTTGCTGCTATGCCAAGTCCTCTAGGCGCAGGCTTGAGTATTACCTCCACGCTTCCGCATTTTCCTTGAACCGTAAACGGAAGGCTGTGGCCTTTGCCGCATGTGCACTGCCACGATCCGCATCCGAATATTATGGGCATTATGTTCATTTTCGCATTCTTTATTGAGCTTTCTATGGCTGCCTTAACCTCTACGTCCTTGGCTATGCCTACGCCTACATGGCCGTTGCTGTCTCCGACTATCGATGTTACTCTGTACTTCTGCTTCCTGTTGTTCCTTGTCATCCTCTGTACGCTTTTTATCTCTATAACCTCGCTCTTCATGCCTGGCAGCAGCGCTTCTACTATGCCGACCTCCTCGATATTCTTACCCATGCTGAATATCTGCTCTATCGAGGTCACGCTTCTATCCTTGACCATCCTGCCGATCAACGTAACCGGCTCCCAGCTATTCACGTCGAATGCTTGAACTTCGTTGTTGTAGCGTCTGCTCTTAAAGTTTGCCAAATAATCACTCGTTTATAATCTTTTTCTTAACAGAATCAAATATCTCGTCCAGTTTAGACACGTCGAACTTGGTCTTTGCATACCCGCTGAATTGCACTTTGTTTTCCTTATCCTTCTTTGCATATTCCGATATGTGCTTGCCATTCAGCCTATCCTCATCAAATTCTATGTTCTCCTTGAGCTTCAATCCGTTGTCCTTGCATCCTTTTGCTGCTGCAAATATGACATTGTATTTGACTGGCTTGTAAACCCCTATGTCGAGCACAGCCTCGCCTACATTCTTGTCTTTGGCTTTTTTTGCAAGCAATGCGCCAGTTAAGTATGCAGTGGGTATGTTGCTATGCGGCATCCATTCAAATTTCTTCAGCTCGCTGGAATTTGCGCTTGCTATGATGTAATCGCCATCCTTTTTGTATCCCACCAACTGCGCTATTATGCTTCTGTTGGTTTTTCTAACTACCAATCTGGTGAGCCCGCTCTTCAATAGCGCCAGCCTCTTGTCGTAGTTGGTCAATGCGCTTGCGCGCCTCCTGTTTATCTTGCTGTACATCAATATCACATATGCTTTAGCTTCTTGAAAAGCTCATCATCTATTTTAACTCCTTTCCCCTTCATATGGTTTATCAGCGATGCCTTGTTCTGGAACGTGCCTCCTTTTACAAGGGCATAGAACTCCTTGAACATTTCGTTATCTATCGCCTTGGTGGCCTTGAGATCCTTTATTATTCTGCGCTGCGCCCTTATCTTCTTTTTGTATGTCATGCCAGTCCTTGCCTTGGTGGTTCCCTTTCTTCTTCCGGGTCCTCGCCTCCTGCCCTCCGCCTTCTTTTCTGCAAGGCCCTTTGCATACCTGCTTTCATTATGCTTCTCCTCGAGTGCATATACTCCTCCTTTGCTTATTAACGACCTTATATCCTCCCTGGTGATCGCCTTTTTCGCATCGTCAATGGAATCGGGCTTTATGCGGATGCTGTTCCTGCCGCGCTTCAATATCAAGGCTCCAATCCTCCTTGTAAGTTTTATACTCATATATGTGCACCGTTTGTTACTTTTATATTATTTTTTCTAGCAAGCTCTATTATGGATATGCGCTTCTTCTTGCCTACTGCGCTTGCTATGGTCACGTCAAAATCATTGATATCTGGATTTTCGAGGGCAGATTTGAGGTCTTCCTGGTTCCTTACTAATATGGCCCTCCTTCCATTTGCCCTTATGCCTATGAGTGGGTCTGGCGTCTTGTAGCCTATGGTAGGTTCGGCACCCATGAAATCCTTCTTTATCCTCTTCTTGTTATCTATGCCGCGCTGCTTCCTCCATCTATCCATGACATGCTTCCTTTTTTTTATGCCATAACCTGGGACGTTGAAAGTCGGATGCTTCTTTTTCGACAATCCGTTCTTCTTGATTATTTTTTTCATAACTATCACTCCAATGAATAATATACGCCATCCTGGAATATCCTGTTGTCCTTGTTCCTTACCTTTACGGCTATGCGTATATTGGCTGCTGTCTGCGTGACATCGTCAAGTTTTATGCCGTATACCCTGACCTTCTTATCTTTTATCTCAATCTTTGTGCTTCCAACGATGTGTGCTGTTCTAGCCGCCCTTTCGCCCAACATGTTCTTTATAATAAGTGAATCCCCCTTTGCCTCAAGCGTTATGGGAAAATGTGCAAACGTGCTTTCCATGCTGATCTCGAAATGCCTGCTTACGCCATCGATGTCATTCCTTATCTCCTTTGCAAGCGCAATAGCTGCACTGGTCGCTTTCTTCTGGAGCCTTTTAGAGGCATTTGTGCCTATGGATATCCTTTCACCCTCCTTTTTGACGTTGAGAATCGCATTGTTGAAGGCTCTTTCGTTCTTGCCTAAGCTTCCGCTGACGCTTATCCTGTCTTGCGTTATCTCAACGTTTATGCCTTTTGGGATGTCTATATCTACCATAATATCAACTTCAGTAAACGTAAGCCAGCAGCCTTCCTCCTGTGCCTTTCAATTTGGCTTCCTGGTTGGTCATTATGCCTTCAGGTGTGGATAGTATCAATATGCCGAAATCCTTGCTTGGTATGTAGGTTTCCTCATACTTTTGAAGGTTGTCCTTCGATACGGCGTATCTTGGCTTTATGACCCCAATGCCATTTATGTTGTTTGAAAGCTTTACATCAAGCTTCTTCATGTACCTTTCGCTATATTCGCTGTACATTTTTATGTACCCTGATTTTTGCATTATGTCAAGGACCTCCTTTATCATTTTCGTAGAATACAGCTTGCATTCGGCTCTGCCTATCCTTTCGCACGTCTTTATCGTGTTTATAGCATCTGAGAATCTATCCATTTGAATCATCCATATTTTTTGAAGTTAAGGTTTTTTGCTGCTTCCCTGAAGCATCTCCTGCAAATATAAAGCTTGTGCGATCTTATAAGGCCCCTGCTGGTGCCGCATATCCTGCACATGCGCACTCCCCTGCCCTTGAATTTTTCCTCGTTTCTTACTTTCATCAAACTGCACCTATCAAGCTTACACCCAGCTCCTTGCCTATGTAAGATTTTATCTCTTCCTTAGTAACGAAGCGCTGCATTCTGCCTACTTCTCCTCTGGCTCTTTTCTTTAACCCTGTCCTTATGCCCTTCCTCTTGAATGCTATGTTGACGTTCATCCCCAACATGCCTATCTTAGGGTCGTATTTTATTCCGTTTATATCTATGTATTCCTTTATACCAAAGCTCAGGCTGTTATCGGTTATGCACCGCTCGTTTACTTTGTTGTCCACTGCCCCGAGTAGCTTTCCCGCAAGCGTCCGTGCATCCTTCCCTCTTATGGTCACGAACGCGCCTATCTTGCTTCCTGGGGATATCTTGAATTGCGGGATCCTTTTCTTTGATATGCCGTCAGCTGGCTTCCTGCCTGTCATAAGTGTTATCAGCCTCCTGGCATTTTCCTGCTGCTGGCTGTCATTGCCCGTCCCTATGTTTATAGTGACTGTGTTTATGCCTATGGCTTTCATAGGGTTTGCGCCTTTATCCTTCTTCTGTTTATCAGCCATGAATGTCAACCTATAACTATCAAATTCTTGAGCAGCGTCTCAAACCTTGTCCCATTCTCCTGCTCTATCTGTACAGATGCCGATATGTGCATTGTGCCAGGTGTAATTGCAGACACCTTGCCGGTTTCGCCTACATGCACTCCGTCTATAACAAAGCACTGTGCCCCTTTCTCGGCATGCAAAACCTTTCTTATTTTTCCTTCTTTTGAGAGCTCTACCGAATCGCCAACCTTTGCATCCTTCGCAGATTCCAGTTTCAATACCCTGCCATCATGCAGCCTTGCCATGATTGTGCCATTGCCTGATTTGTATTTGTTTATTATCTTGTATCTCAACTGATAATCTTTGCCTTCTGCATTCTCAAATGCTATCTGCCCCTGCCTGTTTATGCTGACATATTTAGCCAGCTTGCCATCTGTGGTGCCTATAACATCCCCAAATCCTATCGGGTACTTTACGTCCTTTACCACCTTTCCGTTTACCTCTATCAAGCCTCCCTTTATAATCTTGAGCGCCTCCCTGGATGTCCTGACATTGCCCATCTTCTTTACTCCGAGAAGCAATGCTATGCTTGTAGAAGCGTCATGCCTTCCTGCAGCCGGCTTTATCACATACCTGCTCGCCTTTTTCGGGATTCCATAGTAATCCGGTGCATTCATGCTTTTTACGTGTCTAACGTTGCCTTTCTTTGCCATAATTATCACTCCGTCCTTGACGCCTCGGCATCAATGACCTGCTTATCCTCCTTAATTTCTTTTGCGTCAGGGATTACGGGCTTCATATTCAATTTCGCTGCCCTTATCTTGTCTGACAGGTTAAGGTCGGTTATGTAAACGTTGTTTACCTTTATAGGTATATTGAATTCTTTACCCCTGGCATTCTTTTTCGTTAGCCCATCAACATATATAAATCCTTTCCTAAGGTCCACTTTTGTCACTTTGCCGTTCGACCCTTTCTTCTGGCCCCTTACTACCTTTACCGTATCGCCCTTCGACAACTGCATGCTTCTCCTTTTTATCTTGAGCTTCTTGGCCAGCGCCTTGTCTATGTGTGCATGTGCAAATTTCTGTTTGACATGCATGGGCGCGTTGTCCCTGAAACGCCTCTGCACCTTAGGTTTGCTGCTTGCTATCATTCAAATCACCCTGGATGCTATGCCTGCGAGCTTTATGAATCTCTCGACGACTTCCCTTGCCATTGCGCCTTTTACTTCAGTGGCGACCGGAAGGTTTGTATCTGTTATAAGTATGGCTGCATTGTCCTCAAATCTCACACGCATGCCGCTGACCCTCCTTATTGTGGCTTTCTGCCTTATTATGACCGCACGGACCTTCTTCTTTATGTATTGCGGCGTGCCGCTCTTGACGCTCGCTATTACGATGTCGCCGACTCCGACTGTTGCCAGCCTGCCATGCGCTCCTGCCTTGCCTATTTTGTTTATTATCATCAGTGTCTTAGCGCCGCTGTTGTCCGCACATGTAAGTATGGTGCCTGGTATTAGCGTCTTAGATACCTTTCCATTAATCGACTTCATTTGCGATCACTCTTGATTATCTTAGTAACTACGAAAGACTTGCTCTTGCTGAGCCTCCTGGATCCTGCGATGAGCACCAGGTCCCCCACCTTCGCATTTATGCATTCCGGATTATGTGCGGCTATCCTAGAATTCCTCCTCAATGACCTCTCATATTTTTTCAGGAAGGTAGTATAAGGCCTTTCTATTATTATCGTCTTTGCAGCCTTGTCGCTGACCACTACGCCCTCGACTTCGCTGCCGTGCGTCTTGAGACCCCCATGGATTGGGCATTTTTCATCTTTACATTCCAACAAATCACTCCTTCTAAAACATAACTGGAACCCAGCGTATCCGGATTTGGCTATAAGCGCCTTCGTTTATAGAACTTTAGGCCTTTCTCTATGCGTTCATAGGGCCTGAAGTTTATTTCACTGCCTTCAACAATAAAGTTCTTCCTTCCTATGCTGAATTTGAACACAGATGTTTTCTTAACAACTATTTTTATACCTTGCGCTGTTTCTATTAGGATTGTATTCTTGGTCTCGTCTGCGACCGTTCCTTTGATACCTTCCTGCGCAACGTCATTGCTCTCAACGACTTGCACCCGTGCGCCGATCAGCTCGTGCAGCACGATGTTTTTGTTGTTGTAGCAATCACGGTAGTTATTATTATAATAGGGCATAAATTTAAACCTTTCTTTTCTTCACTTCTTTTTAATTTAGAAACCCTATTTAAATATGTTAGTGCAGCAAATAGTAATTTGATATGATGCAAGTAGAAGACAAGCTCGCTTTCATAAGCAAGCAGCTCAGGGACAATGAATTCCACGTAATAGGGTTCCTGCTCACGAAGGACTACATCCTGATAAAAGCGATAAAGCTCAGGGAATACTACTACCTAGTCATACCAAGGGTATTGGGTGAGAAGTCGATCAACACGATAGAGAAGATACTCAGATACAATACGATAAACAACAATAAACTGCCCTATGGCTCTAACGAATTCTAGGCGCATATGCTGATAATCTATCTGACTATGACGCGGTCTGACACGCTTGTTATCCTGTCTATATCGAATTTTATTACGCGCCCGTAATCTGTCTTTATCATCATTACGCCGCTCTTCGTATCAACATTGGTTATCTTGCCTATGTAAGCCCCAATATCATTTATGACATTCTTGTCCTTCAAATCAGCCTTGCTTATGGCGCGCTTCTTGAGCACAAGGCTTATGTAAGATACAAGATAGCCCAGCATTATAGCTGCCGCGCTAAGCACCAGGAACTCCCAAAAATACAGCTGGCCTATGAACCAAGCCGCTGCAGTGTAGAGCAAAGCCAATCCTATTATTATATAGCCGACGTACGACCCCTGGCTTATGGCCCTGAACCGCATATGCCTGTTCTCAAGATCCATTATCCTGCCTATGAAATACAGCACAAGGCTTATCGGGAATATAAGCAGGAATCCCTCTATCGCAGCTGCGGCTAGCGTTATGGGATTGCTTGTCGTGGCAAGCGTGTGCGCATAATATCCGTATCCTAGTATGATGCTTATGACAAAGAAAAGCATAGAGCTTATGTAAAGCACGAAACTGGCCCTTCGCACGCTGAAGCCGAAACCCTGGAAAGACGACATCAGTGCGTCTTCTAGCCCGAATCCTTTTATTATCAGGTATATGCCTATTATGGCAACAGGCAGCTGCCATCCGAAATTCAAATAATAACTTATTGCAAAGAGCAGCAGCAGTATGGCAGGTATGCCGAACACTATCCTTGCGTAATGCGGCTCCTTGAGCTTCTCCAGTATAGTAAAATATGTGTTTTCAAACTCCTCCGCCTGCTTCATCCTCAGTATATCTACGCTATTAACCTTTATCCTTGTCTTCAATATGGGCAATACCCTGTTGTCGCTCGCCCCATCGGTGACGAGCACGCACGAATCAGCCTTGAAAGTGTCCAGCACCCTATCGAGCTGCCTTGAAAGCTCTGCATCTGCCACATACCCTTCCTTTTCCGCGCCCGTTATCGTAGCTATGCCTACGGCATAATCCATCTTCTTCAGCTCATCGTATTTCCTTACTGCTTCGAACATGGTGTTGCCGTCCGAATCCTGGGGATCTGCAAATACCAGCTTAGTTGCCGCCTTAAGGTTGGCGCTCCTGCCAATTACCGGACCTGTTATCCTTGTTTTGCGGTAGAGGTCGTTGTCTATGTCGACCGCCAATACAAGTACGCGTTCTGTCATCAATTATTTTACCACACTATAAATTAAAAATCTATTCTATTGCACGCATCCCGAAAGGCGCACCATCCCTACGCCAGCGTTGCTACCCTCTTAAGCATCATATACATGGCCGCATAAAGCGGCACCTCCACATCGAGACTATCGTAAGGCCCGAACTGCCTGTCCTTCATGTAAAAAGCATTGACCTTTCCTGCATGCACCTTGACATCCCTGGCCCCAAATGCAACCCCGTCCTTCATCGGGTCGAAAGCATCAAGGGAGTGCAGCGAGCCTATCTTCTTCGCCACCAGCCCAGTATCCCCATGAAGGGTGCTGGGCGCCCTGAGCAGGTGGTATACGTCCTTTGTGACATTCCTGTCTATGGAATCGCTTTGCTTTACTGTCATCTTCTCGACTATTCCGCCCCAAAATTCAGCCTTCTTGCTTATCTTCACCTTGTCCCAGTTGCCTGATGATATGCCTGCTATTATCTCAGATTTGTTCTTCAAAAGCATGCGTGCATCTGCACGTTTTATACCCAGCGCAGCCATCCTTTCCTCTCCTCCATCGAGCAGCTCTATCATGCCCCTGGCTATCCTGCCGCCCCATCCATAGTCTGTGGGTTTCGGCCCTTCGAGCTTCGTGTTCCTTTGGTTTATAGTGGGGAAGAAGTTTTCCATCTTTATTCCTCCTCCTGATATGTAATCGCTTATCTGCTTCCTTTCGTCCGATCCCAGCTCAAAGATATCATCGGATTTTATCCTTATATGGTACCCCCTGTTGCCGCTGAAATTTATCTTTATCTCCTTATCCGAGAATCCGAAATCTGGCATAAGAAAATCTTCCACCAGCTTTATAGTCTCGTCCTTGATTGAAGAGAAGCAGTTCTCGCACACCCATGAAGAGCCGTGCACATTTTGGC
>JAKBRJ010000009.1 GCA_021834785.1 Microcaldota archaeon | reverse complement strand
TTGTTATAATCCGTTATGTTTATGCTGTTTATACGCACGTTGCTGTTGTTCAGCGGATCGAAGAAGGTTTCGCCGAGTTTTGCATGGCTCGCCGTTGTCCACGTTCCATCTATCAGCATCACCTCCCCGCTATCCACTGCAATCCTGTTGTTAAATGTATATTTGTTGCTTGTATGCCTTGCAAAAACGCTTGATACTATAGACGGGTATAACGCGTTTGCATATTTGTTATAAGACATTATGACGGTGCCTGGCCTGATGTCTTGGGCTGGCTCTGTAGTGCCGTTCGCCAGCGTTATATTTACATTTCCATACACCGAACCTCCATCGCCTCCGCTTGATACAGTTGTTGTAGAAGTTGTGTGTGATGTTGTTGATGTGGAGGTTGTTGATGATGTTGTAGTCGATGTGGTTGAAGTAGTGGATGATGTTGTTGTAGATGTAGTTGTAGAGGTTGTTGTAGAAGTTGAAGACGTTGTCGTAACTGTAGGCGCAGCACTGGAACTAGAAGCTGTGAGGCCGCCTATGCTTATAACCTGTGTTCCTGGGCCGCATTGATTTACCCACATTACAAGGAAGTTATAATTGCCGCTTGAAAGAGATATGCTATCAGGTCCATAATTGGTCGCTCCTTCCCCTTTCCATGCTGCACCCCCAAATACATTCGACCAAGTAGTAGAACTTGTTGACTTATAATAAACCTCCATTCCGTCGTCTGTAGTTATTGCTATGCTTACCGTTTCGGCTTGAGGCAAAGTTATAGTAGTATTTGCTATGGAAAGTTGTGAATTATATGGGGATGAGCAAGCTACACCATTGTTGTTAAGATCTGATGTAACGCTTGGGAATGCGACAACAGTCATGCCCTGATAAACATCGCCCTGATAACCGCTAGTACCATAGGCATAACCAGTTGTAGCAGTAGGCCATTGGCCCTGCTGCTCTACACCATAACCGCTAGGCAATGTTGGATTGGTTTCAAACGCAGGCATTTCTTGGTTAGATGGGCCAACTGCTGCTATTACTCCAAAGTTCAACTGCGTTATTGTTGAGGTTGTTGATGTGGAGGTTGAAGTGGTGGAGGTTGATGTTGATGTTGAAGATGTCGTAGTGGACGTTGTTGAGGTTGTAGTAGATGTTGTCGATGTTGAGGTTGAAGTGGTGGAGGTTGATGTTGATGTTGAAGATGTCGTAGTGGAAGTGGATGAAGTCGTAGTGCTTGTTGTAGAGGTTGTTGTAGAAGTTGTTGACGTGGATGTCGATGTTGTTGAGGTTGAAGTGGAGGTTGAAGATGTCGTAGTGGACGTTGTTGAGGTTGTAGTAGATGTGGTTGAGGTTGTTGTTGAAGTTGTTGAAGTTGAAGTCGATGTGGTTGAGGTTGAAGTTGTAGTGGAAGATGTTGTTGTTGAGGTTGTTGTAGAAGTTGTCGATGAGGTTGTCGTTGAGGTGGTGGAGGTTGATGTAGATGTCGAAGTGACCGAAGTAGTTGTGGTTGATATGACCTTGACGAAGTTGGCTTCCAATGTTACATTTGATACCAGCGAAAGTGTAGCATTTGCAGTCGTAGATGGACTAAGCAGCGATGTCCCAAATACTGAACCTGTCCAGCTTGAAAATATATAGCCATTTGGCGCATCTGCGTATACCAAATATTTGCCTATCGGCAATACCACTGATGTTCCGTTTATGTATTTCGCCCCGTTGATTACTATGTCACCAGTGCTTGGGATGGTATTCAAGGTTATCTTGAATATGCCTCTGCTTGGCGGAGAAGCAGACTGCACAGATATTCCGGTAGATTTATACCCTGAAGTGCAGCTGGATGGGTTCTTGCATATGTCATATGATATTAGGAACGTTGCACTGGTTTGAGAGCCAAGTGCAGGCTGGACAGTTCCGGTTATATTTGCAGTACATAATATGTGCGCACCTTCGGTTGCATAACTCGGAGTGCAGGCTCCTAATGAATGTTCCGTACCTGGAACACCTATGCCGGTAGTTGTGACATTTATAGAATTAGGCGCAAAGCTTATCGGCACCCCTAGTTCATTGGTAAACGCCACTATGAAATGTATCGGGCTGCTTGGACCGCCATACTGCGTAAGAAGAGTCTGCGCGCATGGCAGCAACGGCTCTATGTTGCACGATGATGAAAGATAGCTCGATGGGGGCTTTGAGCCCGAAAGAAGGAATACGGTGCTTACGAAAAGTGCTATTATTAACAATGCCCACGAATAGGTGGAAAGCAGTTCCATTGCCGACTGTGGCTTCATACCTTGTTTGGGCATTCTCTCCTATTTATATAAAAAGACATTTATTTATTAGTTACCTATTGCATTGGAAAGATAGTCATGAACAGATTTGCAGCCCTGCTGAAACTGACGCGCATAGAACATAGCCTAATGCTAGCAATAGCAGTGGTAGCAGCTGAACTTATAACAGGCAGATTGCCTCTGCTCCCTATTTTCATATTTGCGCTTGTACCGCCCATACTTGTAAGCATGGGTTCATTTGCCATAAATGATTATTTTGACATCGATGTAGACAGGAAAAATAGGAGGAATGACAGGCCTTTGGTGAACGGCTCGCTCAGCAAGAGGGATGCAGCTATAGTAACTGCCTTGTGCTTTCTTGTAGGGATTGCCATAAGTGCTTTGATAAATATATATTCTTTCATCATCGTACTCGTTTTTGCAGTTTTCGCATATCTTTACAGCTACAAGCTCAAAGAGACCTTGCTCATTGGAAACATATATATAGCATTCACGATGGTCATACCTTTCCTTTATGGAAATTATGTAGTTTCAAATGCGCTCAACGCGAATATAATTCTAATAAGCATAGTGATATTCCTTAGCGGATTGGCACGTGAGATACATGGGATGATACGCGACTTCAAGGGCGACTTCAAGGCTAGGCAGATAAAGAGCCTTGTGTATTATGTTGGAAGAAGGATGTCGGCTTATCTTGCATTCCTTCTTTATATGGAAGCGATAGGGGTCAGCCTCTTCATGTTCTTCTTCCTGATGCCGTTTGCATTTAACCTTGTTTATCTAATCCCAATATTATTAGTTGATATAATTCTCCTTTACGTATCTGTGATGCACCTGATGAAGAAGCAGGACAAATCAAAATTCAAGCTCTACAGGAACCTAAGTTTAGGAGCCATGGCGCTTGCATTAATTACCTATCTTGTTGTGCCGTTGGTCTATTTGGGGGTTTGAGGACCATCTGGATCTACACTTTTTTTCTCAAGCAATTTTTTGCCAAGTTCGGCCCTGCCCTCCAGCGCCTTTGATACTGTTTCCAGGTCTTCTCCTTTCAGAACGTGTTCCAGCATGTATCTCGAATATGTTACCGAAAGCTGCGACAGGTCCATCAGTATTGCATGAAGGTCGAATATCCTGAATGTCATCTCCTTTGTAGGCCTCATTATCTCCACGCCTGCCGGAGCGTAATTGAATGCCACATTTATTATTGAAAGAAAGCTATCGAACAGCACTGTAACCGTAGCGCTTGTGCTGTATACGTCATTTACCAGCATAGGCTCCTCTATGACACCGTAGCAATATATCACGCCCTTTTCCTTCATGAGCCTTTCGTTTATAAGGTCAGTCATTAGAGGTTGAAGCTTCTCCTTTTCCTTGTGCTGCATGTCAAAGTAGAACTTCACGAGCACGCCGCCCTTAGCTATCTTTTCGTCAGTTATTTGGTCAACTTCAGATTTTGCCATTTTAATACACTATTTTTTATCTTTTAAAACATTTATGAGTTCGTCCAAATCCATGATTGTTTCCTCTCCTGATGCCATATCCCTAAGCTTCGCCTTTGCATCCTTTTCCTCTGACGCGCCGACTATTACAGAATAGGGTATCTTCAGTGAATTTGCATACGAAAGCTGGTTCGAAATGCTTCTTGAAGCATTGTTTAGATCAGTCTTTATGCCGCTTGCCCTGAGTATGTTGGCTACCTTCAATGCATATGTATAGTTCTCTTTTTTAATGTATGCCACAAAGGCTTTTGCAAATGTGACCTTTGATGACTGTGAAAACTTCATCACATCCAAGAGCCTGTCTATCCCGAGCGTGCCTCCTACGGCAGGCAGCTGCTTTCCCCCATAAAGGCTTGTCAGGTTATCGTATCTGCCGCCTCCGCCTATGGACTGGCTTTCGTTCTCAACCTTGAATTCAAAAACTGTGCCAGTATAGTAGTCTAATCCCCTCATCGTTGAGAAATCGACAACCATCTCTCCCCTGATATTGTATTCCTTGAGCATTGCGAGTGTTTCCCTCAGTTCAGCTACCGCTTTTGAATCCTTTGCTATGCCTAGCGCGTAATCGAGCTTTTCATCATTCGTGCCCTTCGCGGTTATGAGCTCGTTTACCCTGCCTATCTGCTCTTCTGAAAGTCCCGCTTTGGCTAGAAGGCTTGAAACCCCGTCAATCCCTATCTTGTCGAGCTTGTCTACACTTCTCATGACCTGTATTGCCGTGCCCCTTGGCACTCCGAATGATTCCAGCACGTCGTCCACAAGCATGCGGTTGTTTATCATCACTTTGTATTTGAGTTCGAACGCATCCAAAACCTTTGAAAGGCATGCTATAGTTTCGGAATCACATTTTGATGCATCTCCACCTATTATGTCCACATCTGCCTGTGTGAATTCTCTGTATCTGAGCCTCTGGGGCTCGTCCATTCTCCATGACTGGCCTATCACATATCGCTTGAAAGGCAGTGGCATGCTTGAATGCATGACAAAATACCTTGCTAATGGGACTGTCTGATCATATCTCAGGCCGATATTTTCATCTTTAATCTCGTATATGAGCTTGGTGTCCTCGCCTATGGCATCCTTTGCCTTCAGGATATCTAGCGATTCTATGGATGGGGTCAGTATAGTAAGAAAGCCGAAGCTTTGGAATATCGATTCCGCTTTCTTTATCATCTCCGCTCTGAAGAGCGCCTCGTTTGGCATAAGGTCTCTTACCCCTCTTGGAAAAGGTATGTCAGCCATAGCATTACCATAAAAATATCTGGAGGTTCGCCAGCTTAAAGGCAACTGCTCTCCGGTTATATAAGAAGAATGCAATATTTTATTACTTTCTATGCACATCGATGTATCCATAGGAAAAGGGTAATGATGCAGCAGCATGCTGTGCACCGGAGCAGAGCATGCGTTCCGCAGTCACATGTTCTTGTCCAGCCATTTCTTGAATACCTCTTTCGGAACTGCGCCGACGTTCATGGCCTTTACCTTGCCCTTCTCGATCAAAAGAACGGTAGGTATGCTCATTATATTGTATTTTGCAGCAATCTCCTCGTTGTCGTCTGCATTGAGCTTTGCGAACTTTATCTTGCCTTGATAATCTTCGGAAACTTCGTCTAATATGGGGGAAAACATCCTGCATGGACCGCACCATTCAGCCCAGACGTCGACTATTACGGGAATATCGGATTTCAGCACTTCATCTTCAAAATTTTTGGCAGTTATGTCTATGACACTCATTTTATTCACCATTGAACAACTATTATAAATGGAATGCAATTCATAAATATTCTATTAATAAACACATTTACGGAAATACAAAATTAACAGCATATACATAATATGTGTTTTATGGGATGCTAAAAGTGCTTTGGAGATGCAATGCCACTGGACGAAAATACTGAAGGCGACGAGGCGGAGGAGCTGGGTGCAAGCGTAGCCAGGGGCGGCAGCATATTCGTATCGAGCAAGATTATAACATCGATAATAACTGCAGTTTTGCTCATATTCCTGACGCGGTTCCTTAAACCGGCGGATTACGGCACTTACACCATAGTCGTAGCTTTCTCGACCATTTTAGGCATGGGGGGCAATTTCGGCATAGGCACGGCCCTAAGGAAGAAGATACCTGAATTCAGGCATGGAAGCGAACGTGTGTTAGAAATAATTAACAATGGTTATTTCGTGGCGCTCGTGGTAGCACTGGCAATAACATTAATTGGCATAGCTGCAAGCGGGAATGTTGCGGTTGGCATATACCATAATCCCGGGATGACTGTCCCGCTTATCGTTGCATCTACGACAGTGCTGCTCACTGTGCTCTTCAACGTTACAATAGCTGCACTCGTGGGGCTTGGCAGAATAAGGGATGCCGCATTCAGCAATATAATCTATGGGGTGTCGCAGGCTGCAGTAGTCATGCTGCTGGTAATCTTAGGGTATGGCATATTGGGAGCAGTATTAGGCATAGCCATAAGCCTTGTTATAGGCTCGGCAATTTCCATAGTATATCTGGAAAGGGCCGTATTATACAGGGTGATGAAACCAAGAATTGATGGCATACGCGAACTTACAGCATTTTCCTCGCCCTTAATAGTGTCGAACATCTCCGTTGTAGGCACGACAAGCCTTGCCATAGCGGTTTTAGGCGCATTCGCAAGCGCATCGCTTGTTGGAAGCTATGGGGCGGCTTTCAAGCTAGGAAGGCTTATAGAGGTGCTCTTGACTTCGACTACATTCGTGCTCCTTCCTGCTTTCGCTTCTGCATTCAAGAACGAGCACCTTTCTAAAAGGATTGAGGGCATATTCAACAACAGCATATATTATATGCTATTGCTGCTCCTGCCACTTGTGGCTTATCTGATTTCCATAGCCAGACCTTTGACACACCTGATGTTCTCCAGTGCGTATGCCGGGGCACCGCTCTACTTTTCTGTAATAATAATAGGGTTGACCATAGGGACAATAGGCAGTTTTGCTGGCACGCTCATAATAAGCTTCGGGGATACGAAGAAGTTCATGGCGTATCAGGGCGCTGCCGTAATTGCCGAGGTTGCTGCCATGTCGGTATTAATACCTTATATAAAAGTTTTCGGCGCATTGATAGCGCTGTTCGTCGCCGGACCGCTTATACTGGACGTGCTTTACATAAAGGCGCTTTCGACGCAGTTCTCCATAACCCAGAAGTGGAAGAGCCTTGCAAGGATAACCGTGCCTGCGGTAATGACATTCGCGGTTATGTTCCTGATATCATATGCGTTGCATTATAGCAAAATAACTATGATAGTGAACCTTGCAGCCCTTGTGCTCATTTACCCACCGCTGGTTGCATTTTCCAGGGGCGTGAACGCGAGGAACATCAAGTTTCTTAGGATAGTTTCGAAGAGGTCAGGGAGGTTGAAGATAGTTTTGGATGCGTTGATAAGGTACACTGAGCTGTTTGCCAAAAAGGTCGAAAATGAAGCCTAAGGTTGGGGAAGAGAAAACGCTGGAATGAGCCCTTATATGCTTTCGCCATCTGCCTTGCTTATTCCGCTGGCATTGCTTTTTATTCTTTCCAGCTTTGCCAAAAACTCAGGGCCTTCGCCGGTCTTTATAGGCTTGTTGTCATCCCTCCTTAATGGCAGCTTTGCCATTTTGCATGCTTCAGTAATCTCCACGCCGTTAATGATCAGGTCTATTGCGTGCTGTTCTTTTTTAGAGAGCTTGACGCTTGAAAGCATGAAGTCATCGAAGGCAGAATACGCTATTGGAGCTACTGACTTCACAATATTCGCCATGGCTACAGCATACTGCCTTGTCTCCCATTGCGCATGCGGGTCAAGCCTTAATGCCAGAAAATGGAAGGTATTGTGAAGGTTGCTTTTCCAGTACCATTCGGTATAAAAATTTACAGGTAATACCATCCTTGCAAGTTCCCTTGCCACCCCTGCATTTATCATTTCCATGTATAGCTTATATGCATCATCGGATTTTTCTTTTATCTTGCCTATAAAATCCTCGCGCATTCCTTTTGAAAGATTGCCCTCCTCTCTGCCCTGCTTGTTTGAAGTCGACTGCCCTTGCATCATCTCAATGCTCGGCAGGTAGTAATCGTCCTTCACTATCGAATATCTTGCAGAATATTCGTTTATGCTTGCAGTCCTGTGCCTTACCCACTGGCGAGCTACGAAAATTGGCATTCTTGCAATGAACTTCAATTCCACCATTTCAAATGGCGTAGTATGGTCATGCCTCAGCAGGTAGCGAATAAGCCCAGCATCGTCATGTACCGATTTAGTTCCGCTGCCATATGAGACCCTTGCTGCCTGCACTATAGAAGAATCTGAACCCATATAGTCAACAAGAGCTAGGAAGCCATGATCTAGCACTGGGATTTGCTTTCCTATCATATCGTTTGCACGGGCTACTTCTACTCTTTCCATTTTGCTTTCCGCTTTGTTTTCTGCCTTATCTTCTGATGAGGGCTTATTTCTATAAGTTTCGGAATTCGACATTTTAACACCATTTGCAATATCAGAATGCTTTTACAGCTTCAATCGTTTTTTATAATATTTATTAGTTTGTGGATTTTTGGGTTGTTACTTTCTACGTTCTTTAACTTATTTTTTCCCCTATTGGAATGGACTATACACGACTTAACGGTAGAGGCATTCTTGCCTAAAAGAATAAAAATGTTTAAATGCATATCTAAACACGTTTCGAGTGCTTTATGCCGTTCATCGAAGGTTGATTTTCGGCAAAGCCGTTAAAAACTGCCCTGGTAGCTCAATGGCAGAGCGCCTGTCTTGTAAACTTCTTCCAAGAAGTTTAATCAGGAAATTCAGGAAAACAGGAGGTTGAGGGTTCAATTCCCTCTCAGGGCTTACAGGCAAATGGTTCGTTGCATCCAGAAATGCCCTCAAAACAATAGTATTCAGCCAGCTTATTGTATGGGTCTAGACTACCAAAACTAAGGATGGGCGATTGAAATAATGTTCTCAAGTTTAAAGGAAGTATTCTGCCTTTCAAAGAACAGGTTTGTAGGAATAGAAAAAGTAATAGTGCACGTCTATTCCTGCCTTATTGCATACATCGTAAAATATATGTGAGTCAATTGTGGGGTGAAATAATAAGAAAACATAAAAAAAAGGTGTCACGAGGATATAAATATAAAATTCAACTTCCTAGCCATATGCAAAGAGAACAATTATTAATCTTCACATCATTTAAATTTTAGGGTAAAATACATGCAAACTTACAATGCCTTATTTGCAGATGAGGATAGTCATTTAACATTGAAAGCCATAAATTTCAAAAATGGAACAAATATGGCAAAAATCCTCAGATCCGGCGTGTGCGGAACGGATAAGCACGTGATTATGGGGGACATTAAGGATGTAAAACTACCTCGCGTTTTGGGTCATGAAAATGTAGGTGAGATTGATGGCAAGCGCTATGTTTGGCCCGCTATAATGCCATGTGGCACTTGTTTGGCCTGCCGTGAAGGGAGGTATAACTTATGTGAAAAGAACCAGGTTTTTGGGCTTACTACTGAAGACGTGAGCGTTGGCGGGTGGGCAGAATATACTCAGATTCCAAAAGATACTGTTCTATATGAAGTGCCTGATAGCATAGGTGATGATGAAGCCGTGCTAATAGAGACAGTTGCAAGCACAAAGCCTTTGCATAATGTTGATGTTAAAGGGAAAAACGTCTTAATAATCGGATCTGGCGCCATAGGCTTGGTTGGGGCGGTCCATGCTAAAGCTGGAGGCGCTTCTAGTATAACTATGGTAGGCCATAAAGAACAAGCCCAAGTACTTGGCAAAATAATCGACGCGTTCTATGAAAAAAATACGTCTATAGAAACAGTAGGCAACCAATACGATATTGTATATGACGCTGGTGGGGATCCGACATCATGCAGCTACTCCATAAACGCAGTAAAGTCTTTTGGCACAGTCCTCGAAAGTGCTTGCATGCCGCACTCTTTTAGTGTCGATTTGAATACGCTAATTGCAAAAGAAGCAAAATTACATACACAATATGGATATGTGCCTGACGACTTTAAATGGGCGATTGACTTGGTAGAACAGAATCTTACTGATTTCAAAAAGGTCATCACAAATAAATTCCGTTTAAGTGAATACGATAAGGCGCTAGCGACAATCCTGAATAAGAGATACGGCAAAATTATGTTCTCGCCATAAGGTTTTTCCTGTCTTTTGCCTATACTGTAAAAATATGTGCATCAGCTTATAGCGGCTTTATCTTTACTTCTACTTAAATAATTTATTTACAATTCCAGTTGCCTCCCGTTTTGCAATTTTGTATCTCATATTTTGTTCCTCTAAAAGATCCTTTACAAGTTTTCCTGCGAGTTTCGGTTCCGGTTTACCACTAATGCTATACGTGGAATTTGAAAACCACTTTACCATATTAATATATAGCTGTTTGTTACCTTTCTCCACCGCTAATCTTGCCTTCTCCGCTGCAATATCCGGATTTTCTGATAGACGTATATTATTTTTACTTATGCTTTTGCTCATCTTCGAGTCAGAGAGACCTGGAATCAGATCAGTATATGTAACAGATGGAAAATTGCTCGCCCCTAACTTTTTTGCCAAAGTTCTTGCTAACTTTATATGACCTATCTCATCTATACCTAATGTCACCAGCACACTGCAATATCCATAATCAAGAGGCAGTAATATGTCAGAAGACATTAGTAAGGCAGACAATGCATACGGTAAACCGATATCCTTCCAATAAATAGAATCAAGTTCCGACTTTTTTAATTGATTTACAAGCATATACGTTTTTTTGAGAGTGGCAAGATTATTGCTTTGTAAGTATATAATAGATTTTTTAAGGTTGACTCCAGAAGCTGCAAGATGCGCCAGCAAATCTAACGTGTTAGCTTTTATTATGGCTTGTTCAGTATGGCGGACATAGGCAGCCTCCAAATCCGCTATCGGTATATATAATCTAGCGTTATATATTTTTTGGTAATACGCCATTTGCCTGAATATACATAGGGTCCCGATGTGGGGATTTCCACTTGGGGTAAAACCGCTAACCAGCGCGGCATTTCCCTTTTTTGTCTCATTAAGCCATTCACCAAAAAACTCGTGGCCTATGATTAACCCGTTATTAATAAAATTTTCAGGTTCCATTCTAGAGCCGAAATTAAATCGGTTTAACCTGAAATGTTTTCTCAACCTCACATAATCAGGTGTCCATCTTCCTCTTACTTCCCATACGTTAAATTTCATATGCGTTGCCACGTTATCTGACCTTCATCCTGATTTTTCTGGTGTTTTTGCGCAACACCTTTAATTTAGCTATACCGAATTATTGCTATTATTCTATGCCAAATTTCTTTGGTCATATTTTTTCTACTTCGTATGTGAAGCATCCTGGCTTGATCCTGATTTTGCCATCCTCCCCTGTAAAATTTTTAAAGTAATCCGATAGTTCCTGGATTACGGTTTGAAGTTCAGGGGTTTTATTGAAATAAGACTCCATGTGGAAATTTAGAAACACTTCGAGGGCCTCGTTAAGCGATGAGTAGGTTATGGCTTCTCCCACAAAATGGTTCGCCTTGAGCTTTATAGTTCCATCATCGTTTAGTTTGTTGAGAACTTCATCAATAATCAGTTTGGATGGGCTTTGCTTATCAAGGTCATTATATATTGAAAACACTTTGCGCCCTTGCTTCATCAATATCCTCTGTTCGTCTGACATAGAATCAAAATGTATAAGGAAAAACTTTGAATTTGCTCTCATATTCTCTTTTATCATTTTGCTGATAACTTCCTGCACATACTTTTTACCATCATAAAGACCCTTTTTTATCAGATTTTGATGTACGGAATGTGAAAAACTCCACAGACTGAATATTATATCGTATGTTTCGATCATTTTTTCAAGAAAGTTCATCGAATCTGACTCGAAGAACTTTATGTTCTCATAATCTTTGAACTCTTTCTTGGAGAAATCCAACATTCTCGAGCTCAAATCTACTAAATCCAAAGTAAAATTTACAGCCTTTACTGAGTTTACAAATACCTTTGTAGCCCTTCCTGTGCCACATCCAAGTTCTAGCGCATTTAACGCATTAATCCCTTTATCAAGATTTATTTTTTTTAAAAAGTCCTCAAAAATATTTATATCGCTTTTTCCATCAAAAATATAATCTTTTAATATCTTATTATAATAATTTGGCTCTACATATTCCTCCAAACTATTAGTAACTTTGAGCCATGGGTACTTATTCTGTAGATCTTCAATATTCTCCCTCATTTTAATCACACAAATATCCCATTATTGCATATGAAGCAATGAACTTTTCCGGTGCAGCTATTTAATGCACCTATTGAGGAATAGCAAATCCCTCTCCCTGTGCATTTTTGATTATAATATCTAAGCGGCGATAGCTCGGTGCCCTTCCGCCTGCTACAAGCGATACTTAATTTGGGGTGTCATTCCTTTTTGGCTTCTTCTGACATCACACCAGATTTTTCTATCATTGATTCCAAATCAACGCTGTCATTCTTCATTATCGAATTTGCCATCTCCTTAGCGGTTATATGTTCCAGCCTTTCCTTCATTGGCGCGACCTTCTCAATTATCTCGTTCTGGAGCATCTTTTTCATTTCGCCGCTGAGAATCCTGCCGCGCTTATAATCATCATAGAGCTGCTGGGACTCCTTAACGCTTTTGAATACGTATTTAAGGTACAGGTATGCTATATCTACTTCAGGGACCCCGCCAAGCTTCCTGTGCTCATCGACTGTTGTCCTGCCACCGCTGAAAGCCTGTGAAACCTTCTTCTTTACCTCGCTCTGCGTATCCCTAAGCAGATAAACAGCATTCCCTTTTGACTTCGACATTTTCCTTCCGTCCATCCCAGGCAGGAAACGGCCATGGAGAACGCTTGCTTTTTCGTATCCAAATTTTTCAGCGACATCTCTAGAAGCACGAAGATGGGTATCTTCATCCAGACCTATCGGGACCAAAACGTTCTTTATGCCTAGTGTCTGGGGAAATATAACGTGGGCAGACTGAACTGAAGGATAGAATGTCAGGCCCACATTATCCGAATCCTTGTAATCATAAATTGCCCTCACTGTGCTGATATTTATTCCCCTAGATATCTTTATAGCTAGATTGTATATGTTAGTATAAATCTGGTCTATTATGAAATGGGTCTTCTTTGGTTCATATCCGTATGCTAATGCTTCCTTTACCAGTCTGAATGAATTTTTCAGTCCAACTTCCTGGTTATCTATTTTCCTAGCCACATAGCTCTCGTCATCTGATATCGGGGCATATAAATCTATACCATACTCCTTTTGGAAGAACAAGTTGGTGTCGAATACGCCTATGTGCCCTATGTGAAACTGACCGCTGGGGTTAAGACCGGAGACTATTGCGCTCTTTTCATGGTTCAACAGTCGCTCATAGAATTTGTCAAAATCCCTGTGGGATGTAAGAAATCCGTTATTGAAGGATACATAATCAGGTTTTTTCTTGAGCTCTTCTATGCGCGAAGCGCCAAAAGCAACTATCAGTTTTTCCTTGTCCTCATCCAATCTTTTTAATTCGCTTTCAACCTGTTGCTTTGTTTCTTCTGTCGTATCTGAAACGATATGTACATCCTTTGTTGCGTTTTTTGCCATCTCATTCACTCTCAATATTGAAGTGTCATGACTGGTTTCATATCCATGTGTTTTTGAAGTTGGTTTATTGTTACTTGCTGTCATATACGTCACAGCACTAATATAAATATCTCTATATATTTATGCCTTTTGTTCTACTTCCAACTAACTTTGCAAATAGGGAACATTTATCGATTTTATTTTGAAATTCAATGCGCAAGTATTAGTATCATACCAAGCATATATGGATAGTAGATTACTAAGAAAGCTATATGGATGATTCTTTATGAAGAAAACCGATGTGCTCGCAGAAATCTTCGATGTTGACAACCTATTATAGGTGCGCTGCATTTTATACCTCTTCTCGGTTTTTACGGCTTTGAAGGCTTTGAAAAGATTCTTGATAATGCCATTAAGGATGCAAGGGCATTGGAGGAAGGGAGCATAGACGGAATAAACTGCATTACATATCCATGCTAGGCCCTTACATCGCTTACGCGATGTTTTGCTGAGTTTTCACTTTAGCGAACATGGGTAGAAATAATGAGCTTACTACCTTTTATTGTTTACGCTGCCCGCCTTAGCACTTCTTCTATGGCGTCAGTCATGTCAGTCCTTGCAATTTCGTTGATCTTGCCTAGTTGTTTCCATGCTTTCCTAAGCAATTCTGCCTGAGCTGCATTTGCCTGTGGCACAACTTGGCGCGACAGCGCAACTTGCGCATCTTCGTCCGGCAGGTCGTTCACGGAGATGCCCTGAATCCACTGAAAGCGGAATTTGAAGCCCAGCGCGATAGGGCGCCCTTCTTTTGCCGCATTTACAGCTGTTTCAGTAACATACAATACATCATACAAGCGTCCGTTGAATATGAGTATTTCCGCCTCGTCTTTTGATATAGGTATATATTTTACTTCGTCAGTGCGCTCTACACGATAACATCCTGCTTCCCTTGGCAGACCCTTTGGATTCACCGCAAGCATGTAGTTAAACACGTAGCTATCGCTCGCATTCTTCAAGGCTCTTAGGTCTCTGATTGTTTCATTGAAAGTAGCCAGTATGCCACCCAATTTTTTAGCAGTATCATACGCGTCTTTAACTGGCTTACGAGATTGTTCTGGTACATATACACCCTTTCTTGCAACATCCTGGACTGGTGCTTCACTTCTAACTTCTAGTTCCGACATGTTATCACAATAACCCAGTGTTTTAGGAGATATTTATACCCATATCTTTCACATGTTCGAGTAATAATGCGTATTGTCAAAGAATAACATCTGGGGCGACGTTTTGACGACGAAATGCCGCTCGGGAATTATGGTGGAAACGCAGTAAGTTTATGGGTAAGGGTCATCTATGCAAATCTTTAAGGGCTTTCCCTGACATTATCTTAAATGAGAGCATGGTGAAATCTGCTGCTTCAGACCCTGCGAAGTTTCTTGGCAGTCTGTCTTCCGAACTTACGCCTACCGAGAAGGAAATACTTCTCAATGAGAGTATGACACAGGCCGAAGTGTCAGCTATCCTAAAAGTACCAGTCAAGGTCGAGGTTATTGCGCAGCATGAACTATCGAACGTTATTGTACGCCAGGTGCGGATCTATGCAGAACAATCAGATGGCAGGCGCATTACCGTTTACCTTGCGGAATCGGTAATACCAATAGACAGAAATTCCGACCAATTCATTGCAGTCATCAGAGGAAAGAGCATGGGCATAGGCCAGGCCGTGAAAGCCATGCACACAACTCAGAAGAGACACATCATCGACGTGTATGCTGATGAAAACGTGATATCCCGGAATTATAGCATCAAAGGCGACGGACTTTTCGTACTGATCACTGAAATATTCCCTAGGAACGTACTGAAAGCAGGGATTAGATAAATTGCCTCTTAACTGTCCGACTGACTTAATATGCAATATTTGTGCAATATAGTTATTTAGGTTGATTTTGTTTTTAACATAGTGCTATTATAGCCATCTAACCAGCTCCAAACAGGAAGAGAAAGAAGCAAGTAACATGGCAAAGAAGTCGACTATGTGTTCAGCACCTTGCACTTTCGAATATGTCTATTGCCGAACCAATGTCGTGTACGGGCTCTGATAGTATTGCGCGTTTAGGAATGAATGAGCCGTTCTCGATCCTAATAAAAGAGACGATGACTGCGAATTCGTCCTTCTCGCTTGAATCGAGATGTGACACCCTGCACAGCTGTTTGCATTCGCCGTAGTCAGGATCTTCTTTCAGCGTCCCAGTTATTTGGTATTTCCTGCCCTTCAATGAAAATATGTCATAGTCGCCTTCGGGCGGCGCTATCTCCTTCCAAATAAGTTCTTTTTTAGCCATTCTTCCACCTATGCACAGATTAGGGGAAGCGGATTGCCCTTCCATACTTGGCTGTAAAGCATTTTAACGCTTTCGCTTCAAAGAAGTGCGCCGCATGAAGAATGCAAAGGAATCATTTTTTTCGCTTCCCGTGCGCTGTTCTAGCTTTGGATTTTTTCTTCGCGCACCTTTTGCCAGCGCTTCTGTGTATCTTCCCGGTGGAGATTTTCTTGCCATGACTTTCTTAGCTGCCCTTTTTGTGCGCAATGGCGAGCGTCCCATAATCCTCGCCTAGCATTGGCGGCATTGGTCTTCTGCTTCACAACGGCCATGCGCGACTTGCATGTCAGAATGTTATTTCGATATCCTTCCTGCCTGAAGGCATCGCTCTGCCTTCATGCGATCTCTGGATCCCGGAAAGGATGTATTTTATCGGTTCTCAACTCCTTAAGAACTGCCAGTTTATAACGAGGATGCTGGCAGTTTTTTATACCATACTGACAAAAATATATTGATATCATGCTCAAATCTCTTGCAATTGTACCATATAATTTCATACGGAAAAGGTACAATTATAATGCTTTGCTTACGCGCTTGATTTACATGGATTATATGAGTATGCGAGGCCTGACAAAAGCCGAGGAAGGCATACGCAAGAATTGGGTGCAAGTATTCAGGAAGAGCCCGTATTCCTCTAGGTACCTTGTTAACGTAAATTTGGACATTCTCAGTTACTGGCATTTTGTGGCTTTGAAGGAACCTTACTTCAAAAAAGCAAAGAAAGGCTTGCTTTTAGACAGTGAAATAAAAGCAGGTTCAATTTATTCGCTTAACAGAAGAGGCCTTTATAAAATTTATTTAGTAGAGACAATGCTGTTACCAAGATATAGGGATACAAACGCAATAAAAATGCTTGACAATTCGTTTTTTGATGCGGTTTATGATTTTGCCAGTAACGGTATATATTTTACTGAAGTATTGTCAAACGCATTTACTCCAGATGGAAAAAAGATGGATATGAAGAGAGGCATGAAGTTAGTAGCAAAGCACATCTTAAATGGAAGTATGTACCATATGGATTTCGGCGACTTTCTGCTAAAAAATGCATATCAAAGGACAGACGTACTGAAGTTGTATTCAAGGCACATTAAGCAGAAAACCAAAGAAACTTCCAGCTATATATAATTAAGCGGATCTGGCGGGATTTTCATAGCGATTAGGATTTGTTAAAGTTCCCAAAAGTTTATTTTGAACCCGCAACCGCCCGGTCCGAAGCCGGACGCGCTGTCCAAGTTGCGCCACAGATCCTTAATATAAATTGTTGAATTGGGTATATATTGCTTAGTGAAATGCCCATTAGAAATTCGTGAGTTTTGTCTGCTTTATGTGTTCCAGCGTGCTCCAATGCAGCCTCACGTGCTGGAATAGGTCCTTGTTAGTTAAGTGCTTCCTTACTGCATCTATGGTTACCACATCTGAAGGATAGCCTGACCCTATCTTCATCCGCAGTTTTTTTTCTATGCTTCGTATCTCCCTGTCCCTTGTGACCTTTGCTATTATGCTAGCTGCAGAAACTACCGGATACCTTGAATCTGCCTTGTGCTCTGCTATGACCTTCGTATACGGCTTGCCCTTTTCCAGCTTCATCTTGACATTGGCTATTTTGGTTCTCTTTGAACTTGACATGTTGACCCTGATCCCGAATTTCTCTGCTATGACGTCTGGAGAATCCAGATAAAGAGAACCTATATCCTCATCGAACTGATCAAAAAGGCGTGCGAAATGAATTGCTTCAAGCTCATTTAAAGATATCTTGTTTTTCATCGCCTTGTTTATCTCTTCTGCAGATATCAGGTCGACTTTTACGGTTGATGCCAATCTGTGCACGGTGCTAAAAAGAGCTTCCCTTCTTTTAGGCGATAGAAGCTTCGAATCCCTTACGCCATACTCTGCGAATTTCTTCTCTGAGCCTTTCTTGACGGACACAAGCGATATGACAAGCGGACCCAAAAGGGCTCCGCGACCTGCTTCGTCGCCTCCGCATATTATTATCTATACCACCTTGTTGTGGAGGTCAGAGCACCTTCCTGTCGACCACTATATAATCGTTAACGGCTTGTATAGCTGCGTACGGCACCTTGAGCTGCCCGCTATCCACCTTAAGTTTGCTTGCGAAACCGCTGTCGTAGTTTGGTTCTATGAGAAAAGCATTTATCTTGCCGGTAACGGGGCTCACTTCCGCATCGACAAATCTTCCAACATCGAAACCGTCGCTAGTTATTACTTTCTTCCCAACCAGTTGCCTACCTATTATAAACTTTACCATTTTTACACCTTTAGCAGTTATTTATTTGATATACAATTTATTAATAGCTTATGTTTTCCGCAAAATAACGGAATCAAGGCGAATTGTCTAAAAATACCCTGTTAGTTATGCCAAATCTGCTCCTTTTTATGACCCTTTTTGATTCAAGCTTCTTTAATATCCTATGGACTTTCACCTTAGAATAGCCACTGAGCGCCATGAGATCGGATTGCAGAAGAGGGTTTTTTGAATTCTTCAATATTGCGACCATTGCCTTCTCGTCGGCAGACAAGAAATTATTAATCATCTTGCTCTTTTCGCTTACAGACTTTAGCCTGCGCTTCTTTGTGGCGCGCGAAACATTACTTTCATCGTAGAGCTTCTGCATCGTTATGCCTGCAACCACCAGGAGTATGCCGCCAAGAAGAGGTATTATAAAATTGAATGCGAACCTTATGACGCTCGTGTTTACATCGTTGAATGTATGTATTGGTATGCCGCGCACCAGTGCCAGGAGCATACTTATTCCTGCTATCAGGGATATAAGTATGAGTATGGATCCTATTGTTACCAGGTACATGGAAAACGGTTTTATGTTTCTTTCGCTTACGTACAGCTTCATACTCTCTATTAAGATTGAGATGAAAGAGATTTATTCTTTGCGCAAAACAATAGTATAGATAGAATGCTGGATGGCAATCTGATATTTAAGGAAAGGCAGGCAAGGATGTTGGTGCTTCTACTAGATAATTCAAAGGACTGGTATATCTCTACGCTGGCAAAGGAATCGCAATCGACGTATGTACATGCGTGCAATTTTTTGCTCTCGTGTGAATCGCTCGGCATCATAGAGAGCGAAAGGCATGGAAGAATGAAATCTATAAAACTCACTGAAAAGGGCATGCAGATTGCAAGGATGGTAAGCGACATAATAAGGCTGGCCGCTGCACCTGCGCAGCCAATCCCTGAAACGCCGCCAGAGCAATAGGCTATATCTGTATTATCGGGTGTAATTGAGGAAGACCTATGGCCTTAAGGGTATTTTCAGGTTCGGCATAGTAATCGCGCACTACCTCGTTTATGCTTCTCATGTCGCGCTTGCCTATCTTATTGAGCTGCGCCAACATCATGGCCCTGACGTTTTCCTCTGCGAGTATGTCTGGCGGGGGCACGCCTATGATGTTCGCCAGTGTGTCCCTGTATGTGACGCTCGGAAGGATGGGCGATGCCTTATGGGTTTTGTAATCGTATTTGTACAGATCAGAAAGCAGTATCTGCGTTTCCATGCCGGCAAGCTCTGACATCTGTATGATGCGCCTGTGCGGAATGCCCTTCTCGTATACCTGCGACACCACAATAAGCGCGTCTATTACAGGTATTATGTCCTTCGGCACGTTCATAGGCGAATGCTGGAGCCTGTTTATTATATCCCTTGTAGACGATGCATGTATTGTGCCCATGGATATCTTCCCTATATTCATTGCGGTTATCATGTCGTTGGCTTCTTCCCCTCTCACTTCGCCTATTATTATCATGTCAGGGCGCATCCTGAGTGCGTTCTTCACCAATTCCACCATAGGCATGTCTTCGCTTGTCTCAAGATTTACGGCATTCTGCTGCATGCTTGTATCCAGTTCGTATGTTTCTTCTATCGTTACAACCCTTTGCTCAGGCCTCAGGAATGAGAACAACGCATTCAATAGCGTGGTCTTTCCGGCGGCAGGCATGCCTCCTATCAGTATGTTGGCAGGCCTGACTTTTAGGCCGTCCATGTAGAGCCATAGCCTTGCAGCTATGCTGTAGTCCAGTGTGCCTGAATTTATAAGGTCTAGGACGCTTAAAGGGTTCTTCTTAAAATTTCTTATCGTTATATCGTATCCCATTGGTGAATATACTATATTGGCCCTGCTTCCGCTTGGAACATGCACATCAAGTATGTTCCCGTTTGCTGCTTCGTTTGTCGCATAAAGCTTTAGTTTTTTGACGAAACGGCTGAGTTCGTTTTTGTCGCTTATCTTTACGTCAAGCTGCCTCTGGCCAACTTTTGAATCGTATACGAATATGCTGTTGGTATTGTTTATCATTATGTCTTCTATTGTTTCATCGGTCAGAAGGTCTGTTATGGGGCTCATGTCGCCCATGTTGTCCGATATTTGGGCTATCTCATCACTGCTTATGTCGGCGCGAATGTTCTTTGCCGTTTCCGTTATCAAGGCCAAACGCCTTTCCGAGTTGGTTATGTTGACAAATTTTCCGGTAAGTCGGTCTAGTATCTGCTCTTCTATAGTGTAAAGATCCTCATTCACAATGATCACCAAGCGATAGATAATAGGATGGCAATCTATAAAATCGTTGGTTATTGTGAATGGCATTTTTAATCTTGAGTGAGAAATATATGCATGGAGCAGCTGTTCAGGTTCTCTAAGAAGAGGCCGTACCAGTCAGATATGGTAAACGATATCTACGATGCGGTGAGCAGGGGCAATGATATACTTATAAATGCACCTACAGGCATAGGCAAGACAGATGCTTCGATAGGTGCGGTCCTGAGCTATGCACTGCATAACAACAAGACGGTATTCTTCTTGACCCCGAAGATATCGCAGCACAGGATAGCCATAGATTCATTACGGGGCATCAAGCAAAAATTCAAGCTTGATTTTAGGTATGCTGACATAGTGGGAAAGCAGAACATGTGCATAAACGAAAAGGTCAACGGCATTGAAGGAGAATCGTTTTATAGCGCATGCGAGCACCTGATAAAAAACAGCAAGTGCCCATTCTTTTCAAAGGTTAAACTGTTCAAGCCCGAGGATGACGCGGACATGCTTGATGCTGCAGACCTTGGGCACAACAGCGTCTTTGAGGAATCATACAATCAGGGGATGTGTGCATATGAAGTATCTGCAAAGCTCGCGAAGAATGCAAATGTTATAGTTGCGGGCTATTCCCATCTTCTCAACCCATACCTGAAGCAGGCATTTCTGAAAAAGATATCACATTCGTTGGATGACAGCATATTGATATGGGATGAGGCGCACAACGTGCTTAATGCGGCAAATTCGTACTTCAGTGTGACTCTCTCAACCAATGGAATTTTAAGGGCAATGCGTGAATTGCAGTCCATAGGTAACATGATGGACTTGGGCTATCTCAAGTTCGCATTGGACAGCCTTGCCAAAAAGAAGCTTGAGAAGCTAGATGAAGCGTTCGTGGCAAAAGATGAACTTCCTCCTGACATATTGCAGAACGCAAATGATATAATAAGCCAATTGGAGAACGCTGCGCTGGAATACATTGAGCAGTCCAAGGCAAAGAGGTCTGCAATCATGCACATCGCCAAGTTCCTCAGCGAATGGGTGCATCAGGGGCAGTCGACTGCCAGCATAATATCGAGATTCGGAAACTCTGTCAAGCTTTCGCTCACATGCCTTTATCCGGAGAGGGCAATCCCTATATTTGGGGAGGCTTATGCTAACGTATTCATGAGTGCTACGCTCCTGCCATTGAAGATGTATTCAGATCTGTTCGGATTGGAGGATGCAAAGCTGAAGAGTTATGGTTCGCCCTTCCCTTCGTCCAACAAGCTAGCAATAATAGATGCCGATATAACCACCAAGTATCAGGAGCGCTCGGTTGAGCAATACAAGCGCATAGCTGAGAAGATAATAAGGATAAAGGATTCCACCCCTGGGAACATAGCAGTATTTTTCCCCAGTTTTGCAGTGCTTGACAGCACATTCAGATACATGCATGATTCAGATATATACATACAGAGGCGCGAAATGAAGAATGTCGCAGTAGAAAGCATAATAAAGGAATTCCAGAAAGGCAATAACTCTATGCTCTTTGGAGTCATGGGCGGCAGCCTGAGCGAGGGCATAGACTACGAGAACAACAGCATAAAAGGCATAGTCATCGTAGGCATACCGCTGACCAAGCCTGACCTTGAATTGAGTGCCAGGATAGAATATATAAACAGGAGGTTTTCGGGAAAGGGCAGCGAATACACATATACGATACCTGCAATAATAAGGGCGATACAGGCGGCAGGGCGTGCAGTAAGAAGCGAAAATGACAAGGCGGTCATAGTGCTCATGGATAGGCGTTACAAGTGGTCTATGTACAAATCCATAGTCTCAAATTCCATACCGATAAGCGAACCTATAGATTACATAGGCGAGATAAAGAAGTTTTGGAGAATGCAGGGCGCGCAATGATTTGCAGCCCTAAAGCACTAGGTAGGCATAGTATAGCAGTATGCCTATGATGATGCCGAAAAGCAATGGAGGTATAGCAGGAAGGGCGCGCTTGAACCTTTTCAGGATAAGCATGGTAAGCACAAGGCCTATGATTGCGCCGAATGCAATAAACATGCTGAAAGTGAAGCTCAGGTATACCTTGAATGCAGAGACCGCTACCATCAACGGCATTGCAAGATCTCCTGTGCCCAGCGCAACGCTTGCAGATACAGGCACCAGCCCCCTGGACACTGCAGTTTTAAATGCAGGGTTTGAAATTTTAGCCTTGCGCATCTCCATTCTGTACGCCTTCAGCTCCTTGCTGCTGAAATTGGACTTGCTCACTGCTTCCAGCTCCTTTACGTCCACCATGAACGCAAGGTTCTTCTCTGAGACCGCATTGGCCAATGTTATCATATGCTTCGTTATGAATACGGCTATAAAGTCGTAAACCGCAAGGATCACCATGAATATGAATGCCACGGTGAAGCTGAATCCCACGCCCAATATTACGCCCACGCCTATGCTTGCGACTATTGCAGCGGTATTTTTCAGGTTTGGCCATTTATTCTTCGCAACTACAAAAAGGATTGCAAGCGCCACAGCCAAAAGCAACGACAATGGCACCGCACTGCCGAATATAGATATAGATACGCTTGAATTAAGGTACATGCCTATTATGAGAAAGACCTCGAATGATGCTATGAATATGACAAGCCCTTCTACAAGCCTGAATATACCCTTGTAAAATTTGAGTATCAAAAGCAGCAGCACCGAAAAAAATACTATATAGGCTATGTAGAAAACCGCGCTTGCAGGGCTTGATATTACCTGCGCTGACTGCACCTGCTGGTATGTGGAATTGTTGAACACAAGCGTCGACAGCAAAAGTCCGCCGAACTGCACTATCATGAAAAGTGCCAGTATCTGGACGAGCTGCCTATATTCTATAACCTTTAGCGCCATCTGACCACTACTCGGAATCGTGGCGCACCATCTTTATCAGCCCTTGCCTTGGACTGAATATGTCACCGCTTTTCTCCAGTTCATTTATGTATTTGCTTGCGGATGCCGAATCTATGCCTGCCTTGCCAGCTTCTTCTATGACCCGCACCAGCTTTGCAGAGCCTTCAGATTCCTCAAGCTGCTTTATTATGCCGAGCATGGCATTTATTTTATCCACTTTCTCCCTGGGCATACCGGTAAGTATTGTGTCTATGTCTATCCTGCCGCCGCGGTCTACTGCGAGGGTTTTGAGCATGAACTCGCTTAGGTTTATAGCGCGTTCGGCATCCAATATTGATACGGTTTCCGAAAGCCTTGTCTTTGCGCTTGCCTCTGCCATCCTTATCAGGCCTTCTATCTGCCTGGGCGTAATCGGAACCGCGCCTTGCTTCAAGCCAGCTCTTCGCAATTCAACATAGTATTCCTGAATCTTCTTTGATGCATCTTCTGTAATCCTAGGAGAAATAAATTTTCTGGCATATGCAACGTATTTGCGCAGGAATTCCCCATCCATGGGCGGCAGTTCCACCTGCTCAACACCTTCAAGCTCTGCAATTATCGCACCTGCTGCCTCGTGCTGCATGAGTATGTGCTTCGCTATGTTCTTGTCCAGTTCTTCATCCATTATGTCTTTTATAGGAAATATCAGGTCGAATCTCGAAAGCAATGTTGGGGGTATATCGAATTGTTCAGCAGGATAGATGTGCGGATCGAACCTGCCGTATTTAGGGTTGGCTGCGGCGAGCACTGCTGCCCTTGCCGAAAATGTGGCTATTATGCCTGCCTTAGCCACGCTTATTGTCTGGGATTCCAAAGCCTCGTGGAGTGCTGCTCTATCCTCATCGCCTATCTTGTCGAATTCGTCTATGGCAACCACTCCGCCACTGCCTAGAACAAGCGCGCCAGCCTTAAGCGTCCATCCGCCTTCTGAGAATTCATCCCTTTCGGCAACTGCCGTAAGCCCTCCCCCAGTAACGGATTTTCCGCTTACATATATGCCCTTAGGAACGAGGCGCGAGACAGCCTGCAATATCCTGGTCTTAGCGCTTCCTGGATCCCCGATAAGCAGTATGTGCATATCGCTCCTTATCACGCCCCCGTCAACCAAAAACTTGCCTGCGGTGCCTCCAAAGAGCTGCAGCGTGACGGCCTGCTTTATTTCATCGTAGCCGTAGATAGATGGAGCGAGGGACTTTGCTATTTTTTCGAATATCATAGGATCTGTGGCAAACTCCTTTATCTGGCGCTCCTCTTCCTCGCTTATCGATAGGTCGGCAAATTCTTTTTGCTTTGGTATTATTGATACAGTATCAAGGAACATGGTGTACAGATTTGTTTCCGACTTGCCCCTTGAATTTTTCCTGGGGCGTATCCTTAATATCCCGGTAAGATCTATCCTGTCTCCAGGGATGACGGTATTTACAAGATCATCCTCCAGCCAAACCTCAAGCTGCCATGTTGGCGTGTTGCCGCGCAGCTTTTCCAGAGGATCCTGCACGGCTATTTTCTGGAGGTTTATGAATTGCGATTCCTCCTGTATCTGCTTTAGGGACCTGCGTTTGCACTGCGGGCATACCACAGGAACTTCGTCCTTTCCTATCCGTACATGCTGCCTTGCATTGCAGAAAGTGCACTCATATACCCCGAGCTTCACTTTTGGGCTTATCTCAGACCTCTTCACTATAAGGCTGTCAAGCAGTATAAGCTTGCCTATGTATGAAGAACCGACGTCCTGCACTAGAGGGGTATTTATATTCTGACCGAAGAACCGGCAATGCACATCCTTATCCCCAAGCTCTATATTGCTCATCTTGCCTTTGAGTGATATATTTGCAGCCTCCAATATGACTTCGGGCTTGTCTATCAGTTCGGCTGCCAGTTCAGGATCAAACTTCTGAAGGTCTTTTATATCTATTTTAATGCTTTGCAACCTTGGAAAAGATATTATTATATCGTTTATTTTGTCGGCATAATACCTGTCAAGAAACTCGTCGAACCTCAATTTTATAGCTTCTATCAGGGCGTCTGCCATATTATCATCGTAAAAATAAGCGCTATGCTATACTCTTATAGTATTTAACTTAAATATTTATATACAGCATAGCTTAACTTTTATCGGAAGTGAACTGAATGTCAAAGATAATAGTCACATCGGCATTGCCGTACGCAGAGGGGGTTCCGCATTTAGGCAATTTCGTCGGATCGATACTTCCTGCTGATGTTTACTATAAATACCTTTTTATAACCGGCGCCGACGCCATATATATATGCGGATCAGACCAACATGGAACGCCTATAGAGGTCCAAGCCATGAAAAGAGGCATATCACCAAAGGAGCTTGCAGACGCAGTACATGAACAGATTAAGGAATCTGCAGAAAAGTTTGGCTGCACCTTCACGTACTATGGAAAGACCGATTCTGAAAAGAATAAAGATGTAGTATATGAAATTTTCGACGCTTTGGACAAAAACGGATTCATAAAACAGGTAGAGGACATACAGCCGTATTGCAATGTTGACAAGCGCTTTCTGGCTGACAGATTTATAGAGGGCATATGCCCGTACTGCAAGGCTGAAGGCGCGCGCGGAGACCAGTGCGATAATTGCGGGAACCTCTTGAATCCGAGCGAACTAATAAACGCGCACTGCGTGATATGCGGGAGCACCGACATTGAATTCAGGAAGACATCCAACCTTGCGCTGGACCTGAAGAAGCTCGAGCCGAATATAAAGGAGTTCGTGGAGAAAAACAAGGGCAACAACTGGAGCAGGAATGCAGTTAACAAGACCCTGAGCTACATATCACAGGGGTTGAAGCCAAGGGACATTACAAGGGACATAAGCTGGGGTTTCAAAGTCAACAAGAAAGGATTTGAGGAAAAGAAGTTCTACGTTTGGTTTGATGCAGTGATAGGCTACATAGGCATAACAAGCGAGTGGACCGCTAGATGGAAGAATTATTGGATGGATAAGGATACCAAACTCATACAGTTCATGGGCAAGGATAATATCGAGTTCCATACGATGATGTGGCCCGGCATACTCATAGGCAGCAGGATGGAATTCATTTTGCCGCATACAATAAAGGCGTATGAATACCTGAATGCAAACGGCGTCAAATTTTCCAAAAGCAGGGGCATAGGCTTAAATGTGCAGAACGCGCTGGACATAATGCCTGCAGATTACTGGAGATTTGCACTGATGCACTTGCTGCCCGAGACCTCTGACACAGAATTCTCCATAGCCAGCTTCATAGAGATAGTCAATAAGATAATGAATGATAAGATAGGAAACCTCGTACATAGGGTTTTGACAATAACGAAGAACAACCATGCGCTGTTGGGAAATAAGGGTGCTGACCCCAAGATAGTGGAAAAAATCGATGCGATGGTAAAAAATTATATGTCTAACTTTGGGCAGGTGAACATGCGGGATGCGCTGCAGAGCCTTGTTAAGCTTGCAGAGTTAGGCAACGAGATGATGAGCACCAAAGAGCCATGGAAGATGCTGAAGAATGCCGATGAGAAATCAGTTGCAGAGTTCTCATCGCTGATGAATGGGCTGCTTGACATAGTCTATGCGCTTGGGATAATGCTGTATCCGTTCACCCCTAATGCCAGTAAAAAGATTTTGTCATATTTTGGCGCAGGCAAGAGTGAGATGAAGGGCATGATGGGCAGGATAGCCAGCAGGCCTGATCTCATGATGGATATTCCAATAACTACGATTTTTAACAAGGTGAGCGAAACAGAACTGAAGAAGATGGAGAAGTACTCGGGCAGCAGCTGATATTCGTCTAGGAAGGCACCTTATGCATGTTGAACTCAATGTATGATTTTTCATCCTCCGCTTTGCAAGCGGAAGGCCGCGGGTGCGATCCCCGCCGAGTCCATTTATACTTCATGAGGAAGTTGATATGAATCGCCATGATGCTTGAACAGTAAGTATTAAATATGTTTATTCACATAATAATTATGTGATTTATATGCCAAATATCACCCTTTCAATAAGCGAGGAGTTGAAAAAGGAGATGGAGAAGTACTCTTCCGTCAAATGGTCAAGTGCAGTAAGAAATGTAATAGAACAGAAAATTGCAGATTTTGAGGAAGCCGAGAGCTTAGCTAAGAAGAGCAGGCTTAATTGGAAGACTTGGAAGCTCATAAGTACAAAAATTTCAAAGAACGCTGCAAAACACGCAGAGGCGCTCCTCAATGAAAATAACAGTTGATGCAAACATACTGTTTGCATGCCTCATAAAAGATTCGACAACAAGGAAACTGTTTTTTAACCCTGCGTTGTTCCTTTTTGCGCCAGAATTCGTTGTTGACGAATTTGCACACCACCTTGTTGAAGTAAGAAAAAAATCAGGACTGAGCGATGAGGAACTCTATCGGTTAGTTGACAAGGTTCTTGGTCAGCTCGTGCTTGTGCCTGACAAGAATCTTAAACCTTTCCTTCCAGCCGCAGCAAGTCTCGTAGATGATCCAAAGGACTGGCTCTATATCTCGTGCGCACTCTATGAAAATACGAGCATATGGAGTCATGACCTGGGTTTCGGCACACAAAAAAGAATACGAATTATTTCCACGAAGGAGCTAATAGATATTATAGGTTCACTAAGTTAATTTATTTAATTGCTAATGGCAAACACTATCGAATACTGTTATTTACCATTTTTTATACATCGCACTCAATGACTGACGTCCGCCGAGTCCATTTTACGTTCACAGGGAAACGAAGTATGACTTACTCTTTCTTGCCCTACTAATAAAGACATTTTTAAATGTCGAAAGATTTTTATATATAATACACTATATATAACTATAGGTGTTATATAATGAAGGATGGAATAACTACGGTACAGCTAGATAAATCAGTAGTAAAAGCGCTGAAGCACATTAAAAAATATCCTAGAGAAACTTACAATGAAGTAATCCTTAATCTTATAAAAAATGCAGATGAAACAAAGGAATTTGATAAATTTGTCCAAGAAGCCCAAAAGACTAAAATGAAAGAGCTGTGGGGCAAAGGCGACTATACCGCGTGGGAAAATGTTTAAGCCCGGAGATGTAATAATAACAAGAATGCAGTTCGTTGACGAGGGCGGATCTAAAATAAGGCCAGCATTAGTATTATTTGAGGAGCTAGGTAACATAGTAATAGCAGGGATAACAACAAATATGCAGATGAAAGGAATACATATTTCTACAAAGGAGGGGGCTGCCCAGGATAGCATAATAAAATTAAATTACATATTTACAATTACGAATGAAGCTATTTTAAAAATTGTATTTCGCCTTAGTGCAGAAAAGAAGCGTCTTGTCCTTGATGAACTCTCAAAGAGGCTAAATGGATTTAAAACATAGGTAAACTATCAACCCTTGAAGGATGTGAGGTTGCTTGTTGAGATTATGCGGACGATGCTGATAATAGAGTTTGAAAAAATTTTTAAATGCCGGCAATTATAGGATAGAGTCCACAAAATTTTGTGGGAAAAAGTCATAGTATACAGTGCTTATGACGGATTATTTGCCCAGGCGCTTCTTGTTTATCTTCCTGTGGTGCAGGATGTCGTTCTTGTAGCACCTGCTTGTGCAGTAATAATTTATCTTTCCAGTCTTGAAGACGTACATCGAGCCAGTGCCTTTCCTCATCTCTTTTTGGCAATAAGAACATTTCAT
>JAKBRJ010000031.1 GCA_021834785.1 Microcaldota archaeon | reverse complement strand
TGGATAAGGGGCTTAAGGAGCACGAGTACGACCATGTCATAGTTGGAGATTATGATGGGAGTATATCGCCGGATCCTGCGGAGGTCGAATCTTTCAAGTGGATCAGGCTTGAGAATCTGGAGCGCGATGTGAGGGAGAACCCGAAGAGCTACACCGCCTGGTTCCCTATAGCCATAGACAGGGTCATAGATTTTTACAAGAGCTCCAATTCGAACAGATACAGAAATGAATAAATAGATTGTTTACAATAGATTATTGATATTTATGGCGTTATATTCACCGCAATCGCAGGCAGGTGTCCTGAGCTTTTACGATGCCCCGTCTAAGGGACCTAAGATAAATCCCAAGTTTGTACTTATCGGAATAACCGCGTTTGCGATAGTAATACTGATAGCTAACCATTTCCTGTATTACGCTAAATGAGCTCTTGATAGAGTAGTTGGTGCGGGATTTACTCCTATTCTTATCAGGCTTTGACTGCCAGAACCCCCCTATAGCTTTTATGGACTCTGAAGCCGGCTTCAGATAATCTCTTCGTAACCCCTTTCGTATAGTCAACCTTGTACTCCCTCGGAGTTCTCCCGCCTCCAACAAAGTGGTAGAGAACACCGCCGCTCTTGAGTACCCTGTAGAGTTGGTCGTAGAAGCTGCGCGAATAGAGATTGCCGGATATCTTCAGATTTGGTGGATCGTGGAGTATCGCATCGTAGTAGCCACTCTCAACGCCGCTTATCGTTTCTGCGATATCCGCATTCTGAAGCGATATTCTCTTGTTAGAGAATGCCTTTTGAGACCATGGGTTCACCTTTGCAATCTCGATGACACTGGAGGATATCTCGCATGTATGAACATTATTCGCACCGCGCTTTGCAAGCTCTATTGCGGTGTAGCCCAGGCCGAAGCAGCAGTCAAGAATATTTCCAGATACGTTGCCAAGAGCCCTTACCTTCATACCGGCCTCGTCCGTAGGCTTTGAGACTGAGACCGTATGCATGACGCTACCCCCGTTTATCAGTAGAGTTGGCGGCCAATCGATGTGCGGTTCATAGAGTTTGTAGGTCTGATTATTCTCAAAGAGGTAGAGATGCAGAGGTGAACCATCTTCCAATAAGAAACAGTCCTCTGAGTGCCGTCTCTTTAACACCCTATCAAGGTCGTCCAGTTTTATGATCTGGCCATCGGGAAGGCGTACACCCTGATCGGACTTGGTAACATAGGTGTGGTTTAACCCGAGGTCTAGGCTGATCCTTATACTGCCTTGGCTGTGTCTTACCAGCTCTTCTATATGATAACCAGATACAACATAGTTACTCTTTACCGGCATCTGTTAGATCACCTTTATGCTGGACTGAATGCAAATTCATCCTGGGTCCTTAACCCTCTCTCAAGCCCCTATTCCGCCATGATACGGAATAAACATCTGATTTGGTTCCGCAGTATTTATACCTATCATCTTTGTGTGATAGTCCTGCGAAAGGAGGTTTATCGACCATATTCTCATATAATAGCAACTTATCTCTATAAGATTAAGTTTATGAGACAGATGTTAGCAAAGAAGAAGCGAAAGTTGTTTAGTTCAAAAAGACTGATGCGTATTTATCTAAAATATAATTTGCATGACAAACATACCCTACAAGAACAAATTAAGCCATGAAAGATTTGATGGATTATTGTTTTCTCGTAGGACGATTGGGGTTTGTATAAATATATCGAGAAAAATAGTAGATTTAAGGATATAATAATTAAAGGCTCATTCTTATATTTTGCTGAGATCCGTTTTGTATTTATCCGAATCAGTTATAAATATTGCAGGCTTAAATGGTTTTGCACGGGAAGCCCGATTTTCAGGGTCATAAATGTTTTTGTCGCCAATTTTATATACAACGATTTCCTTTATCCCCACACTTTTTGTCAACCGTTCTTTTGCTTCTTCATATAAAATTTTTTCTTCGTCTGTTGATACATATAGATAACAAATGTTATTTTCATTTTCCTGATATTTATTTTTGATTTTTCTAATGCTGTTCAAATCTTTTATAGTATTGTCTAAACTGTTGAAAACGTTCTCCAATTTTTTGTTTATACTCTCTTTCTCTACGTTGGGCCATTTTATCTGCGCTTTGTCAACGCCTAAATCTCTTAACAGCTCTATTGACGTGTTTGGAATGAATGAATAGGTCATGGCCAACTGTTTCTCTATGACCACTTGCAATACCTTACCGTTAATTTTATTATAAGATAGGTAAGAGTTTAGATAACTATCTACATCATATAATGCTTCCAGTATTGCGGATCGTATCTCATACTTCTCCAGGTGTGCTGTTACGCCCTGTATTGTTGAATTTAATTTAGACAAAAGCCACCGGTCAAAAATTGTCTCGTTATCTCCCGCTAAATTTAAGTCTGTAGATAATTTTATTAGCCTCCTGGTTTGATTGATAAACTCAGCTAGTCTAGTCTTTGTCTCCTCTGCTACCTGGTTACTCCAATTAAATGTGCTCCATTGCTCTGCACCAGAGGCAATATACAGCCGCACCGCGTCGGTACCGTATTTATTCAGTGCATCATTCCATGACACATAGTTGCCTAGGTGCTTGCTCATCTTTTCCCCGTTGATTATCACATGCCAGTTTAGGAAAATCGCCTTGGGCCAGTACTTTTCTGGGAATATCGCTGCATGATTAAATATGAAAAATGGGAAATGGACAGATTTGTGTTCCACGCCACCAAAGTTTACATCCAGTGGATATGTGCTTTCGAATCTCTCTCTCAAGACCTTTATTGCATCTGTGCTTATGCCTGTAGCATAACTGACTTCACTTATCTCCCCAGAACCTAAGAACACATAATCAAGCAGCTCGTCGGATATGGAATTGACACTGATTTTGCCGGAATTTACTGCTTCAGCAATTATGTATATTGCCATGTATATATTTGAATCTGATAGTGCCTCGATAATCCAGCCGTCTTCAAATGGGAATTTGGTTCCCAAGCCAGTTCTTCTAACGCATGGCCTGGGCCCTAACCAATCAATTATCCCGTAAAGCTCGTCTTTATAACTGTTGGGAAAGGTCGAGATATTGTTGACGAGCTTTTTTGCAGATTCTTTCCAGTTATTATTACTATAGTCTATAAACCACTGATTCTTTATCGTTTTCACTATTACCTCTGCACCGCATCTGCAATATACCGGCTTTGCAGATAGCTCTTGCATAATGTCTATTCTGTTGCTTGCTTCTAATTTTTTGTAAACTTCCTTGCCGGCTGTGATATTATGATGTTTTTTACTTTCCTCGGTTTCTGCATCTACAATAATTCTGATATCCGTTCCATCCGCTACCTCGAACGGCGTTTCTCTTATTACAACGCGTTCGTGAGTTATTGGATTCAGGATTTTCAGGTTATCTTTGCCACTAATTACCACATCCCTTATCTTCTTTATATCCCTATCTAGATTAAGGAGCTTCCCTATGGCCTTTTCCGATATTACTACTTTTTTACTATCTATAATTGCTTCTGCATATTTTTCTTTTGAATTTATTTCTAGGGTTATAGGACCAAGAAGATTGCTTAAATCAGTGGTATACCCCACAAACGGTAAATCTCCTTCAAATAGCACCAGATCGTACTTTATTACCTTGTTGCCTTTGAAACTAGCTATGTCTGATTCAGATGCGTCCAAGTGTACGGGCTGATTCTCATTAGGGCACCATGGCAACTGATAATCTTTCTGGATTAGATACCCTAACCTATGCAATTTTCTGAACTGCCATTCTATTACCTTGCTGTACGCAGGATTTATAGTTGAGATAGCGGCATCGTAATTCAATGAAAAGCCGGCCTCTTTAAAGAGGTCGATATATGATGAGGCAAGAACCTTAACAACATCTGCAGGTTCATTTATTTTATATACGCTATCCCTTGGTATACCATAGCTTTCTGCTTTATCCGGATCCGCTTTAATTGCATTGAATATCTTTATTGCATCTGAACCGGTAGCATGAAATCCCACCGGAAAGAAGATGTTTTCGCCTTTGGAAAGATGGTATTTAGCTATAATGTCAGGTAGAGTGTAAGATCTTATATGCCCTACATGAAGAGCCCCAGAGGTAGTCGGATATGCAAATATCAGATAAAAACTTTTATCATTCATTTTAATAACCTCTGTATGTCAATGCAAGCTATTACTGGGTTAAATATATATAGTAATATTATTAGTTATGACCCGAGTAAGCAGACTGGATCGGAACCTTGGATATTACCAGTAAAAGATAAAGCAGATGCTCTGCAACCGCCACAAACATTAAGATACTTACATGATTTGCATTTTCCTTCAAGATTAAACCGAATGTTATAGAATTTTTCAGTAACTTTCTGATTTTTGATTAAGTCTCCTATCTTTTCTTCCTTTATCGAACCTACTTTTATGGGTAAATATGGGCATGGAAATACGTCTCCCCTAGAATTTATATGGATATACGAAATTCCAGCAGCACAACCCCCAAAAAGATTGCCCGTATTATTATCAACTAAATCCTTTTTGAAGATATAGAATGTTACAGGGTCTTCAGAAGTTATCTCGATGCCGTATCTTTGTCCGAGTTCTAAGGAATGCCTTAATGCATCTGCGTATTCCTTGGGGGAAAGCATTTCAAATTTTTTCCCACCGAGAATAGGTATGCCCCTACTTAAAGATAATGATTGCATTCCTAAATCATGAACAAGTTCTATTATTTGTGGTAATTCGTTTATGTTTTGCGGAATAAGCGTAAAACGTATAGCGACATTTATTTTATTCTCTAAGAGTAATTTGATATTGGTTAGAGTCTTATAAAAAGCGCCTTTTATACCTCCTCTTATTGCATCATGTTTTGCAGGATCTGCGCTATCCAAACTAATACGCACAAGTTTTAATTTCTTAAGCCAGTCGATATTTGAAGGTGAAATTAGAGTGCCATTTGTTGAAATACTCGATTCGAAACCCAAGGCCATAATTGTTTGTACAATATCTTTCAGATCTTTACGCATCAGGGGTTCGCCGCCAGTTATAGAAATATGTTTTGCTCCCAAATCCTTCAAATCCTTTAATAACTCGGTGATTTCGCTAAATTTTAATTCATTCTCTAAATGTTTGTTAGCTTCAGCTCTACAAAAAAGGCAATTTAGGTTGCAATGATTAGTTACTTCCAATAATATTATCTTTTGCGATATTGTTATTGAATCACTCTCGACATTTATACTGCTTTAGATTTTTCGGAACGCCAGCACACCGGATCATTTCCTTGAATATCACCAAAGGTTAATGCTCTTGCTCTGCAACCGCCACAAATATATTTATATCTACAGTCTTTACACGCTCCAGTCAAGACTTCGCGTGTACGAAAGGCATTGAGTATTTCGTTATTTTCCCAGAGTGATTTTATGTTATCATTAAATATATTGCCAAGTTTAATATCTTGTATAAGGGGGCATAAACCAATGTTGCCATCAGGATCTATTCTAATCATAGATAAACCTATGTCGCAGCCACCCAACAATTTAAAATCTACTTGCTCTGCATTTCTGAGGTACTTCAAATCTATAGTATTATATAAGGGATCGCCAGAGCTAACATTTATTTTACCTTTATATAGCTGTTTTAATTTATGGGTCCTAGTAAAGATATCTTTATATTCCTCTATTTTCAGGTCATAATAAACTTTTAATCCCCTACCAGATGGTAGCATGGGTCTTATTCCAAAATTTTTGACACCTAGATTATAGCATAGCTCTGCCTCCTGCTCAATATCATTGATATTGATTGCATTAACTGTCATACTTACGGGACAATTTACACCCATACTTACTAGTAATTTTAATGCATTTATTACTCTATCGTATGATCCCTTTACACCCCTTATTCTATCATGCGTTTCGGCCTTAGCGCCATCTAGACTTATTGAGATGCCCCACACCCCACCATCAACTAATTTTTTAACCAGTTCCTTATTAATAAGCCAACCATTAGAAAGAACTCTTGGTTTAATGCCTAAATTATGTGCTTCTAAAATTAATTCAGCTAAGTTTGGGTATAAAAGGGGTTCTCCCCCACCTATGGTTAAAAATTCAGGCTTTAATTCTGCAATACGCTTTATAATATCTATATAGATATTTTTGTCTAGGTATTTTCCTTGAGAAGTGGCATTACGACAATGTATGCAAGAAAAATTACATAAGTAAGACAAATCCCATTCTACAGATATTAACTTTGGGGCAATCATTATATCCACATGGATTTCTATTCTGTCCGAGATTTATGCATCTGGCCAGCATTGTAAGCAAATCATATCTTCGTCTATTTTTATCTCTTTTTCTACCTTCTTCTTATCCTCTGAAACCTTTATTTTCAAGTCTTCCAATTTTATTTCCTTCATTTCTATCCCCATTTAATCTTCTTATATTAGATATTTAAAGGTATTGCTGGCTTTGCTCTCGACTCTGTCTTTCTCGTAAAGAATAAGTGCGATTGCCGGAAAAATCATAAGATACAAGAACCTTATAGCGTTTGTAAAAAACGGAGAGAAAAGCATAAGCGCATATTACATCTATGAGCTAGCTATGAGAGACAACTCGCATGTAATAGAGAAAGATTACAGCAAGTATATATAGTATGATAGGGAATATTTAATGAGAGATGAGAACACTCGGTATAAGCCATAGTTGGATGGGAGAATATATGGTTGATTCGGAACGGATGAAGAAGCTTGAAGGCATTAGGTCACAAGGAGTTAATCCATACCCTGAAA
>JAKBRJ010000030.1 GCA_021834785.1 Microcaldota archaeon | reverse complement strand
AATGTTGGCAGGAGCCAGATGGCAGAAGCTATATTCGACAGCTTGGCTAATGGAAAGGCTACAGCTAATAGCGCCGGAGTCGATCCTGGCAGTTATGAAGGGAAAAGGATAGCAGTAGTGGGCCCTAACGTGACGACGTGCATGAAAGATATAAAATTGGATGTATCTGATAAGGCATCGAAGAAGCTTACAAAAGACATGAGCAGCAGGGCTGATATTGTTGTATCCATGGTAAGCAAAGACATGCTGCCATCCTATCTGCAAAGCTCAGCTAAGCTTGTACTATGGGATATAAAAGACCCTAAATTTATGGACTATGCAGGACATGTTGCAATAAGGGACCAGATATATAAGAAGGTCAAGAAGCTTGTAAAAGAGCTGAATTTAAATTAACGCAGATAGTTTTAGAATTTCTATTAAAGTATTAGAACAGGTAATTTGCAGGCTGTTTGCTAAAAATAATTCTCTCGAAGGCTTAAACTAGCCTGATTGCTATATGATCCGTATCATTTTCCATAAAAATAAAATATCATGTGCAATGGATGGCAAAAATTGTAATTCCATTTTTTTGCAACAGAAATAGGGTTTGGAAAAAGCTTGCATTTCAGATTTATGGAAAACGGGCTATCCGGGTTAAGCAATGGCTATTGCGCGCAAAACTTGTTTAAAAAATCGTGCTTTTCCTCGAGAGGCCTTTTTTAGCTCAAAAATATGAAATAAAAATAATGATTTTCGTTTTTATGGAAGCGCTTATTTTTGGCATAGAAATGCGCAAAAATGCAGGTTTTTGGCAAGGTTTCATGGAAAAAATGCCCTCTTATTTAACGCATAGCGCCATAAAAAAGACCTTTCCATGCAATTATATTGGCGAAGGCTGCAAGCGATTATGAGCGAAAATTGAGCGATTTAATTGATAGCCAATATAATATTAGTAATTCTAATAAACTCTTATATTGGTATAAGATAGCGCAAGAAGAATGTGAAAACCGTCTTTAATGAAACATATTAAATAGAACGAATTATTAAATATATTTTATGCCAAGTTTGCGCATTTTTTCTGCTCTTTCTCCAAAATACCATTAATTGTTTCGGAAATTTCAAATAAGAAAGATATAAATATTTAAAATCCACGCTACTTAACTGCGCTTCAGGACCTTAGCTTGAACCCAAGCAGGATAAAGATCCATACTTATTTCATATATTTAATATTTTGCATTTTGCTAAATAAGAAGAATAAAAATCGCCAATCTATATTTTCCTAAACTATATTAGATATTCTAATATTGTTTTATAATTATTAACTATTAAAATTGCAAGCAATGAAACAATTGGCTAAGAGTGTAATTCGTCTTCTTCGTCTTTTTTGTCTTCTTCGAATACTTTTATTGTAGGTTTCTGCTTTCTGATCTGGTTTATTGCTTCCTTTGAAACCGGGCTTTTGACCAACTCATCGCCACAATCCTTATCCTTCTGAGGCCTTTTTTTGAATATACCCATGATACCACTTATTGCACATAGGTACTTAACACTTAATAATTTTGCGGTTTGACTGCTAATTTCAGCTAAACTCTGGAGGTTCTGTGAAAGCAACTTGTTGTTTCTTGCGGATTGATTGTTAGATTATTGCCGATGTGCAACTACCTTCTGAGCAACCTGTGTGCATCGAGAATCAATTTCTCAGTCTCTTCCCACCCTATGCATGAATCTGTCACTGAAACGCCATATTTGAGGTCCTTTGCACGCTTTGGGATGGGCTGTGACCCTTCATTTATGTTTGACTCAAGCATGAGCCCCCTTATACCGGTGTTGCCCCTAAGTATCTGCTCGATTATATCTTTAAAGACCTTAGACTGCATCCTGTAATCCTTATTTGAATTTCCATGGGAACAGTCAACCATTAGCGCGTCGCTTAGCCCATTTTCCCTTAGCATTGCCTGTGCCTTCTCCACGCTCGCAGCTCCATAATTCGGCTCGTGCTCTCCGCCCCTTAGTACTATGTGGGTGTCGGAATTTCCCTTAGTAGTTACTGCGGATACCGTCCCGTTCTGATCCATCCCTAAGAACCATTGGGGTTTGGATGCGGCAATTACCGCGTGCATTGCTACCTTAATATCCCCTTGCGTACTGTTTTTGAACCCTACAGGCATGGAAAGTCCTGATGCCATCTGCCGATGCACAGAGGATTGCACGGTTCTTGCACCTATTGCAGCCCATGTGATGGTGTCACCAAGATATTGAGGTACGAACGGGTCTAAGAATTCTGTTCCGGAGAGTAGCCCCATATCTGCATTCCTCACCAGTATCTCCCTGGCAAGCCTGAGTCCTTTATTGATATTCTCTTTGCCGTCAAGGTTAGGGTCATATATGAACCCTTTCCACCCTACTGTTGTCCTCGGTTTTTCGAAATACACACGTTTTGTTATTATGAAAACGTCACCGACACTCCTGCTCAGGGAGAGCAGCTTCTTGGAATACTCCGCATCCGACTCTATATCGTGTATGGAGCACTGGCCTACTATAAGAACTATCCTTTTGTCCCTTCCGCGTATTGATTTTATGATATCATGCCTGCCACGCATGACGGTTTCCCTGCCGCGGCTAGTCAGGGGTACCTCCTGCTTTAATACTGCAGGGGTTATCAACGGACGGTATCCGGTTACGTTGCTGTCTTCTATTTTCTTTTTCGTGGATTGCGGCACTATGACACCTATTTGCCTTTTGTCTATGGTTAATGGCGAGCAGATATGTTATGGACGTGTAGTTAATATTCTTTTTGTACAACCTATTGATTTATCTGCATGAGTTTCTTTTTGGCATATTCTGAAAAACTTTCGTCTAACATTTTCAGGTATACTTCAAATTTTCTTTTGTCAAGCTTTTTTGATATTTCTTGATAAAGCTCTTCCCTTATTGGAACCTTCAGATATAACATGTCTATCACGGTCTTTTCAAGATCGGATACAGGCACCATGAAACCACCTACTCTCATTGTGCTAAAGCCGAAAAGAAGCTCGCTTTTTATCCTAAGTATCTTGTAGTTCCTGCCTTGAAAAGACCTTATCCCCGTCCTTACATTCCTTGTTGTCATGACTATGTTGTTTGAGGCCTGGGTCGATACGCCCAGAATGCTCAAGGCGCTTTCAAGCCCATAATAAAATGGCTGGAATGCAAAGCCTGCGACTATTGCATCATCATGAAACGTGTATACTCCTTTTGTTATGCGTTTTATCCTCCCGGAAGCATAATACTTGTGCATCATTAGCCTCAAGTACCTGGCAGTTATTCCTTTTTTCTTGAGCGCAAGCTCTGCATCCCTGAACGTAAAGACCGGATAATCTATGCTGTTGAATGTGCTTTCCAGCATTTCTTTGTATTTCATTTTATCTCGTCTTTTATGTAATTGACAATTGTATCGAAAGTAGGTGCAACGCCTTCGTATATAAGCTCTTTAAGCTGTTTTTCATCCTTGGGAGGGGTTATCGATTTAACGAATGCCTTTAGTTTTCTCTTTGTATTCTTGTCTATTTTCGGATACAAAGATAGCAAATGATATATATCGTAAAGGTCCCTTGCATAGCTCCTGCTTTTGTAAGCTTTTATCTTTTCTGCTATGAAGCCCGTCTCGGAAAGCGTATTGATAAACATTTTTGTTCCGTCAGCTCTCGTGTATTCCTTTTGAACGCTTCGCTTGCCTGCGGGCTTTTTGAGAATTTCGAGCTTTACAGAAGCCTGCGCGTTATGTATATCTATAACGCGTTCTGTCGAATATGGGTAATCTATGGTTATTCCCCTCTTGTTGAATTCCCAGGTTAAATTACTGGTCAATTTTTTAAGCTGCTTGTCAGAAGCGTATAAATCTAAATCAAACGAGAACCTCTTGCCGTCAAAGCATCTCCATATGGCAGTGCCCCCATGAAGGATTACCTCCTTTTCTATGGCTAGGGCCGCGTCCATGGCAAGATCCTGGAGCCTAGCTATGGCTACCTGCTTTTCCGACTTTAAGCTTTTTTCTATCGGTTCCAATTAATTACCTAAGTTATATTATAGTATAACATAGGTAAAATATAAAAGAGTATCGATTGCAATGCAAAGGCATAGTTTTCCTTTAAAAAAACGCGGCTATGCACATTTCGATCCAAGCGCAAGTTTTAGCTTTGAAACAGGCATCAACGCTGTCAGATCTATTGCTTTTGCAAAAAGGCTATTACATTCTACTAGGAAGAAAAAGCCTTTTTAACTATGCCTTCAATACCTAACTGAAATGGTGATGACGCTGCCATCGAATAAAAAACATCCGGGCCTAAAGTTTCTTATTGCCCTTCCGTTGATATCTTCGGTGTCGTACGCTTTCTGGGCTCTGCTCATAACTGAGAGCATAAGCTTCTACGGAAGCAACTATGTGAGCACGCTTTTGATAATTTTCACCGTGTCGGCAGCAATAGCGCTTGCTTCCGCCCTCGTTTTTAAGAAAAGTATGCGCAGGAAGCCGGAAAGATTCGATATTCTGGCAGGGATATTTTATGCCATAGGCAACATAGCCCTGTTCAGCGTGGTCAATTCGAAAAGCCTTCTTGTAGTATACGCTATTTCTTATATGAGTGTGCTCTTTTTCCTATTCGACGGAAAAAACATAAAGCTGCTTGCAGCATCTGGAAAGAAGCTTATAGGAATAACTGTTGCCATTATCGTGATAGTTGCTAGCGTCATATACCTTTATATCTCGTTCAATTCTTCATACCCTTCATCGATAAACCTTTTCAGCATAGCCATGGGCCTTGCTGCAGCGGTATTTTATGCAATAGGCGGGATGCTTTCGGTAAGGGTCAGCTATGAGAGAGAGTCAATACCGAGCAAATGGTTCTGGATATCTGTTATTGAGGCGCTGGTGACTTTGATCGCAGTTCTTGCGTTCGGATTCAAGGTCACAGAAGCGTCTATAGGCATATCTGCCCTGGCTGGAGTCGCCATAGTAGTGCCATTTGTACTCGGATTCATAAGCTACACGTACACGAAATACCTAAGGGGAGTGCGCAAGGTTGTTGACAAAGAGCTCATTTACAGCATACCCGAGCTCGATATACTGTGGCTTGCAATACTTTACGGGGTATTTATAAAGTTCCTGGGATTGGGCGACTTCGCCGCCATAGCCGCGATGGTGGTCTCAGTAGTATATTTATACATGCTAAAGGCTTGATGAATGGCACATTATGGAGGGAGCCAACACCTTGCAATAATCGTGTTTTATTGGCAACGCTCGGCATGGATAAGGCATTTAAGCTATTGGCAAGGGCTTACGGGTATGCAGAATACGCTTTGATGAGCTTTTCGCTGGCATTTAAATATTTGGAAGCGAGAATCAATTGTGTTTTTGCAGAATAAATTTCTCCCCTTTCGGCGCTTTGCGTTACGAATGACATGCCTAGGCGCATGCCGAAGGATTTACCTTCTTCAGTATAAGCGTTTGCGGCCACCTCATGGAAAAATATATCCTTTTCTGCGAATTTAGAGAATGTTTCTGTAAATGAATCATAGATAGCGCCTACCGCATCCGTGTGCCTGTACTCTTTTTTAAGGAACACCATTGTTATGTACATATAACATCTACTTCCAGGTTTCAATTCTGGAATATTTTCTAAGGCTATGTCGCCGTCTATCATTGTGCCGCTCTTTATGCGCTTGAACGTTTTCTCATCCACAGGCACAAACGACCAGTAGCCTGCAATATCGTTTCTATCACGATCCATTATTACTATGATGGTAAAAGGATACCTGCTTCGTATAGCCACCCATTTTTCGGTATCGCCTTCTTCCCTCTCCGTAAGTGTAGGTATAGAACTGTAGTCAAAAGATGTCAGCTTATCTATCAGGTCGGCAATGCTGCATCCTAAAAATTTTGCGGCTTCGCCAGCATTCAGAGGATACAAGTTATGCTTTATGCCAACCATGTTGTTTTACCTCAATAAATATTCTTTGCCTGAACGTTATCTAGGCTGTATGATTACATAAAGTTGGGACATAGGGGATAACGCTTCGATTCTAATGCTAATTTGCTGCTTTTTCTGCTGCATCCATCATCGTTTTGATGTCTGGCTCCCTCCCTGTAAAAAGCTTGAATGCTACTGCTTGGTTGTAAACAAGGAGCTCTAAGCCGTTTATTGTTATGCATCCCTTCTTTTTTGCGTCGGACAAAAGCTTATTCTTCAAAGGTACATAATTTGCGTCGAAAACCACCATGTCTTTGTTAAGCAGCCCTGCAGGAACAGGCGTGTCTTTGCTGTTTTCCAGAGTAATATTCGTAGCGTTAAGTATATACTTTGAGTCCTTTATTGCAATCTCGGCCTTTTTGGATCCGAGCTTTGCAGTTTCTATATTCATCTTCGGAAAGCGCTTCTGCAGGTCGGATTTAAGCCCTTCCGCATGCTCCAAGGTCCTGTTTATTATATACAAGGATTTTACGCCTTTATGAGCAAGGCCGAAAGCGATAGCTCTTGCCGCACCTCCTGCGCCGAACAGAGCATAGCCTGCCTTTGTATTCATTCCGTGCCTTTCCAAGGACATTATGGAGCCAGGCTCATCAGTATTGTAACCATAAAACTTGCCGTTTTTTATCACTATCCCATTTACGGCCCCGAGCTCTTTTGCAAGAGGGTCTATGTGGTCCATGTATTTCATGACCTCCTGCTTGTGCGGGCTTGTAAGCGTCATTCCCTTTATGCCATATGCCTTCATCCCGTATACTGCCGATTTAAGGTCTTCAGGGGCAACGTCAAACGCAAGAAAAACGGCGTCCATTCCGAGCTTCTTGTACATCGCGTTGTGTATTGTCGGAGAAAGCGAATGATGAGCAGGCATGCCTATTATGCAGTACAACGACGTATTTCCGGTTATTGCTTTTTCATGCACCATGATACCACACACAT